>NZ_JBFWJQ010000013.1:0-34439 GCF_050253115.1 Syntrophotalea sp. | reverse complement strand
CCGAACGCGCCCGTCACCGCGCCAACCTCGACATGCGTTACCGCTTCCCCTTCGGCCTGGCGGTCTCGACGCAGCTGTCCTATGTAAATCGCTACTACTATGAGAAAGAGGTCGCCCGCAGGACCTATGAATGGACCAAAGGAACCGATTTTCTGCTGTTGAATGCCCGTGCCGAGCAGTCCCTTGGCGAGCTCTGGGGAGTCAGCGGCAAGGCCTTTGTTGAAGTGACCAACCTTACCGACCGTGATTACGAAGAAAGTGGCGAATTGATGCCCGGGCGCAATTTCCTGGCGGGACTTTCTTTTACTTACTGATAAATTGCGGCAAGTTTGACTGTCCTCCGCAAGGAGTTTCTGCATGACCATTGCTACGACCTCCATCATGTCATTCAATGCGGCTGCCGGCGTTTACGCCGGCAGCCTTCTCTTTTACCTTTTAAAGCGTTACAGGTGCAGCTGCTGGCTGCTTGGCGTCGCCTTCGCCTTGCACACCGCCAGCCTGGTCGCCAGTAGCTGGCGCTGGGGGATATTTTCCCTCGACGGGGTTTTCAACGGAGCGTATTTCCTGCCCTGGTGTCTGGCTGCGCTGGGCTTGCTCCTGTGGTGGCGGGGTCGTGCGGAGGACGCGGCTTCCATGAGCTGGCTGGCGACCCTGGCGATGCTGGTCACCCTGGCGCTGCCGGTCGATCTCCCGCCGCCGGGCCCTTTTACGGCCACCTGGTCCTCCCCCATGTTTTTCTTCTTCGAGGTGCTGGCCATCGGTTGTTTTCTGGCGGCGGGCTGGTTTGCCTGGCGGCAGCTGCGCATTCGTGGCGGCGACCAGCTGTTCAACCTTCTGGCCATCTGGGGATTCATCCTTTACAGCCTGGCTCAGGTGATCGGCGCGGTCTGGAGTTATCTGGGGTGGGGCGGTCCCTTCCACTGGGGGGAACGGCATCTGCAGTCCGCCGCTATCTGGTGTCTGTACTGCGGCTATCTGCATACGCACTTCGACCGCTCTTTCCACCTGCGCAACAAGGCCCGCTGGGCCGTGACCGGCGCGCTGGTGGTGCTGGTGGTCGCCTATGCCCTGCAGATCGCGGCGCACCTGACCATACTCAATCCGGGAGCCGGCTCCGGCAAAGGCGCGGCCCGCGCTACGGCCCAGCAGCAGGTGCACGGTGCGGAGCCGAACGCCTGCCGCAATCCCGAACTGATGGAGGCTGGTCATGATTGATCGCATATGGAACGCGCTGTCGAGTATCCGGCTCACGCTGTGGTTGCTGGTGCTGCTCACCGTCAACCTGTTTATCGGCAGTTTTTACGCCAAATACATGGCCGTGTTCGGCGAACTCAACAGCACCCTGTTCCCGACCTGGTTTCTGACCCGCAGCAATCTGCACAGCTGGTGGCTTTTTACCCTGTTCGGTCTGCTGTTTCTGCTGTTTGCCAATACCCTGGCCTGTACTCTGCAGCGCGTGACTTTTCTCTGGAGCCGCCGTGGCGGTTACCGGCGTGCGATGTTCGTGTTGCTGCTGGCCCCTTCACTGATGCACTTCTGTTTTCTGTTCATTGTCGGCGGGCACGCTTTGACCGAATTTACCGGCACCAAGACGCGTCTGCCGGCGGTGGTGGGGGAAAAGATCGCGGTGGGGGATCGGCAGATCACTCTTGTCGATCGCCATTACGATTACTGGCAGGCGCCGGCCCTGCAGGGGGTCATGCGGCAATGCACGGCGATCCTGGAGCTGCAAAGCGATGCCGGAGTCGAGCAGCGCCGAATCGGCATTCTGGAACCGGTCTACTGGCAGGGCTATACCCTGCATCTGGGCATGGCGGGCAAGCCGGGTACCGATACCTTGCCGCCGCTGGAAATCATGGTCAAGAAGGATCCCGGCCTGCTTCTGATTCTGCTTGGAAACACGGTGCTGTGTCTGCTGATGCTCTGGTACTTCCCTCAGATCCGCAAGATCCGCAATGGAGGACAGAAATCATGAAATACATCCTGTCGACGGTTTTCATGCTGATGGCATTGTGCTTCGGCAACAACCCGGCTCTGGCCGACAGTATGGCCGCGCCTGCCAAGCCGGCCATGACCATTTCCGGCGAGGTGAAGCGTCCCCTCAAGTTGACCGTGGATGATCTGGCCCGTTTCCAGTCGGTGGAAATCCAGCTTAACGAGGTCAGCCGCGACGGCAGTTTTCACGGTGTTTATCTGCACAAGGCCGTGCCGTTGCGCGTCCTTCTGGACATGGCGGAAATCATCAAGCAGGATCAGGCCTTTACCAAGCAAACCGACCTGGCTATCCGGGTAACCGATGCCGCCGGCAAGCAGGTAGTCCTGTCGTGGGCGGAAGTTTACTACAGCAACGCCGCCGAAGTGGCCATCGCCTATGCCGCGCAGTCCGTAAAACCCATGATGAGCGAGGAGCGGTGCCTGAAATGCCACGGCCCGGAAATCTACCGCCAGTCCCTGGAGCAGTACGAACGGCCAGCGACGATGCCGAAACTGGTGATTCGCAGCGATTTTTATACCGACCGCTATCTGGAAAATGTGACCCGCATCGAAGTCATCGATCTTTATCCGGACATCAAGGTTGATCGCAACGTCAAACTCGAGTCCAGGCAGATTCTGGTGACCGGCGCGGTGGCCCGGGAGTTGAAGCTGTCCGACCTGAGGGACTATCCGCGCATGGAGATGTCCAAGAAAGTGGTCGGGGTGCATATGGGTTACCACGGCCTGCACCGCTATAAAGGGGTGTCCCTGGTCAGGATCCTGGAAAAAGCCGGTGTCGATGACTCCTTGACCAAGGCCGTGATGATTTCCGCGCCGGACGGGTACCGGGCACTGTTTTCCTTTGGCGAACTGTTTTTGTCCCACGCCGGCAGGCGCATCATGCTTGCCGAAAGCGACAACGGCAAACCGTTGCTGGGACAGCGCGGCGGCAGATACCGGCTGATCGTCCCCGAGGAACTGGTGGATGACCGGGACGTGCTGGCGGTGCAGCGCATCGAGGTGGTGGATCTTAAAGCAATCCCCAAAATATCCATCATCGGCGTCGGCCCCGGCGATACCGATCTTGTCACCCTCGAGGCGGTAAGCGCTTTGGCCCGAGCCGACGTGGTGGTGGCCCCGGAGGATATCGTCAAGCGCTTCGCCACCTACCTGCAGGGCAAGCCGGTCTTGTTCGATCCCCTCAAGCTCATCAAGCACATGTTCCGCAAGGAACACCCCGACCTGGCGCCGGCCGAGGCGGAGCGGCTCTGCAACCAGCAGCGCGAGGCCGGTGTGGCCAAAATCCGACAGGCTCTGGAGCGGGGCCAGACTGTGGCATTTCTCGACTGGGGCGATCCGATGGTCTACGGCAGCACCCGCTGGATCCGGGCCTTTTTCAGTGACGACCAGCTGGAAACCATTCCCGCCCTGAGCGCCTTCAATGCAGCCAACGCCATGATCCAGCGCGATGTCGGCGCCGGTGGTTCGATCGTCATCACGGTGCCGAGCGGCCTCAAGGAACATCCGCAACTGCTGGCTTCCGTGGCTAAAAGCGGCGACACCCTGGCCATTTTCATGGGATTGAAGGAATTCAGCGAAATGCGGCCCCTGTTCGATCGCTATTATCCCGGTGAGACGCCGGTCAATCTGGTCTACAGTGCCGGCATTGCCGGCAGCGAACGCCTGGTGCGCAGCACGCTCAAGGACGCGGTCACCCGGCTGAATGCCGATCCGGAAAAATTTCTCGGCCTCATCTACATGGGTCCGCGTCTGGATGTGCGCTTCGGCGAGTGTCCCTGATCCGGCAGGATTGATAAAGACTTCGGACGAACAGGATGCATAACACAGGGCAGGCTTGAGCCGTTCACGATCGAACCACGGCGGGGCCTGCCCTTTTTATCGGCACAATATCGGTGCATCGGGTGCCCGAGCCCGGCCGCCATCGAAGCGGGCTTCCTCGGGACGGAGGGTTTCCCCGCCGCGGTGCCGAAAAGGCAGGTGACCTGTGCAACTCAACCGACAACTCAGTCTGACGGATGCGGTGCTGCTGATCATCGGCAATGTTATCGGTGCCGGGATCTTTACCACCAGCGGCTTCCTGGCCGAACAGCTTTCGCACCCCTGGCTGTTTCTGGGCATCTGGGGGTTGGGCGGTCTGCTGACCCTGTGCGGAGCATTGACTTATGCCGAACTGGCGGGCATGTTTCCGCTGGCCGGCGGCGATTATCAGTTCCTCAAGGCCGCCTACGGGCCCTGGGCCGGTTTTCTTCTGGGGTGGCTGGCCGTCTGGGTGATCAATCCCGGCTCCATCGCCGCCATGTCCATCGCTCTGGCCAGCTACCTGCAGGGGTTTCTTCCCATTCTCGGCGCGATTTCCGGCAAGCTGCTGGCGGCAGCCTTCATTCTGGTGTTTTCCTGGATCAATTATCGAGGTATCCGCCCGGGGGGGACCACTCAGAATCTGTTTACCTTCGGCACCATTGTTTTGCTGGTGGTCGTGATCCTTGCCGGTCTGCTGTCCGCCAACGGCGACTGGAACCGGCTGAGCGCTCCGGGACCGATGCCGAAGATAGCCTGGAGCCATCTGTTCGGCGGTCCCATGATCGCGGTGATTTTCACCTTCAGCGGCTGGTTTGCGTCGGCCTATATCGGTGGTGAAATCCGTGATGCGCGACGCAATCTGCCCCGTTCCCTGATTCTTGGCACCTTGTGTGTGACGGTTCTTTATCTGGCTATCAATCTTGTCTATCTCTACGCCCGGCCGCTGCACGAACTGGCCGGGGCGGAGAATGTCGGGCAGCTCGCTCTTGAAGGACTGTATGGTTCAGGCGCCGCCCGCTGGATCTCCGTGCCCATCATGCTGGCGATCGCCGCCGGGATCAACGCCACCGTCATGACCGGCGCGCGCGTCGCCTGGGCGCTGGGCGAGAACGGCGGCGTCTGCCGCGCCCTGCGGCGTGTCCACGCCGGTTATCGTACCCCCGCGGTGGCTATTGCCTGCCAGGCGCTGCTGGCCATTCTGCTGGTGACGTTCGGTACCTTTGGTCAGCTGCTGAGCTGCGTGGTGTTCGTCATGGTGCTGACATCCATCGCCAGTGGCGTGGCCCTGATGTTGCTGCGCTGGCGCCGGCCGGGTCTGGCACGCTCCTACCGCACGCCGTGCTACCCCCTGGTACCACTGCTGTTCGTGGGCAGTTATCTGCTGGTACTGGTGCAGATCGGCCGCGGCCAGCCATGGTCTTCGCTATGGGGGGTTCTGATGACCCTGACCGGTGTACCGTTTTATCTTTGGGGGCGCCGTCATCCCCGGCCGGCAGAGTGCTCCGGGCATGACGCCGATGGTCGTGGCGCCAAACCTGTTTCGAAATCAACTCTCTGATCCGGTCGGAAGCTGGCGGGCTGGATCCGGAGAAAAGGCATGACGAGGATACAATGAGACACCTGTTGAACCATGCGGCAATACTGTTGCTGCTTGTCATGGCGGTCGCCTGCGATTCACATTCCGCGCTGGCGGAGGATGATCTGTTGCTGTGGTGGGACCTGCAGAACCCCGGCTGGTATATCAACGGCTACAACGATCCGGATCGCGATATCTGGGAAATCCGAAACGATGCCGAACTGTTGCGGCAGCGCCTTGGCCAGCCCCGGCGTCTGGCGCTGCGCTACGGGCAATTTCCCGCCGGTACGCGGTCGCGCGGCGAAGAAGCGTTGTTGCGACTGGCCCGCGTCTGGCTGCAAAGGCCTGACGGCGGCATCGAAGAAGGGCCTTTTTGCGCGGCGCCGGGAAAAACCGTCAGCGAAGTACCCGCCGGAAACGCCCCGCAGGGCATCTACCTGCTCGGCAGCCATGTCGCGGCGGGACGCCGGGATGTGGACGGGGACGGCCGGGTCGAGTCGGTGCATCTGTACGGCAAGTTTCTGCTGCGTCACGTGCGTGACAGTCTGTCCCACGGCGGGGAGCAGAATACCTTTTTCCATTCGCCGCGCATGCCCCTTGAAATCGGGCCGGTGCAGGCAGGTCGTTACAGCGGCATTATTCAGATTGCCCACCGGCCCAGCGAGATGGCGGTCTTTTACCGCGGGCAACCGCTGGCGGGCGCGGAGGTCACGGCTCTCACCGAGCGCGGCTGGCGCAAAACGGTGCGCACCGACGCGGCGGGCCGGTTTGTGGCGGTGCCGCATGAAAGTCGCGGTGCAAAGCATAATTGGGAAATATGCCTTTACACGGTCCGTCACCTTGACCGGCAGCGTGGAGAATACCACTGTGCCAGCATGCCGATGATTGTCGATCCGCCCTGGCCCGAGTGGACCCACTGCATAACCAGTTTCGTGTTGTGGGCCTTCGCCGGAACCGCCTTCGCCGCCGCTTTTATCGCCTTGCTGGTTGCGCGCCGCCGTCGCCGCCAACGTTTGCAGCTGGCCCGTTTCGAAGCGGCAAGACAGCCGGGAGGTGCGTCATGCCCGTGAGTCGCTGGCGCTGGCTGGTATTGACCCTGTCTTTTGTGTTGCTGACTTTTGGTGGCCTTGCGGGGGTGCATCTTGGTTCCTATCTGCCGACTTTTGCCTGTTATTTCGTGGGCTCCGATACCTACGGGGGCGCCTGTTTTCTTGCAACCCTGCAGATGGCTCTGGCTGAAGGCAACCTGGCGGGGCTGTTCGCGGCCCTGACCATTCTGGTGGTGGCGGTGCTGCTGATCATCCCTTTGGGTGGCGCCTGGTGCGGCTGGATCTGTCCCTTTGCCTTTATTCAGGATGTCCTGGATGTGCTACGCCGCAAGCTGGGCATAGGCTATGTGCGTTTCCCTGAAACGCTGCGCAGAAATTTGCGGCCTTTGCGCTGGATCTTTCTTGTCATTTTGTTTGTGCTGCCTTTGTGGGCCGCTTTTCCGCTGCTGGTACCGGCGGTTGCCCGCCACCTCGGCATCCCTTTCTGCGAACTCTGCCCGGTACGGTACATAATGCCGCTGTTCACGGAAAGAGCCGGGTATATGGGGGTCTCTTTCGGCAGTATCACCACTTTTGTTCTGAGTGCTCTTGGGGTGCTGTTTGCCGGTTTCACATTGGTCGGGGCCTTTTTCAAGCGGCGCTTCTGGTGTGCCTATTGTCCGATGGTCTTGCTGCTGTCCTTTTTCAGGCGTATCAGCCTGCCGAAACTGAAGAAGGATGTGACCCGCTGTACCCGTTGCGAGATCTGCTATAACGTCTGTCCCATGGATATCGAACAGGTGTTTCTGGAGAGGCAGCGGGAGGACGTCACCTTTCCTGACTGCGTTTTGTGCATGGAGTGTGTCGAACACTGTCCGGAGAACGATGCCCTGCGCCTGACTTACGGCGGTATAACCCTGTTGCGTTCGAGTCGTGCCGCCTTTTCCCGCCGGCGCGGCATCGATGCTAGCCAAACCGGTCCCCGGGAGGAGAGCCATGAGTAAACGCAAGCAACGATTTCTGCGCGCCCTGGGGCGCTCCTCCGAGGCGGTGCTGCGCGGTATGGAAGCCGCTGCCGAACGTCCGGCGCGGCTTGGTTATTTCATCGACCTGATGCGTTCCGTTTACGTGGAGGATTGTCTGCCACAGCTTCCGGAAGAACCTGCCGGGCGCCCCGGGGTGGTCGGTTTGTACTGTGTCATGGCGCCCGAGGAGCTCGTTTATGCGGCGGGCGCCTTGCCGCTGCGTTTGTGCGGTGGCAGCTACGAGGCTTCCTGCGCGGGTGACGAGCTGGCCCCGCGCGATGCCTGCCCGGTGGTCAAGGCGTCCCTGGGAAGCACCGTCCTTGGCGCGCCATCGCTCTATGCGCTGTGCGATATGGTGGTGGTGCCGACCACCTGCGACGCCAAGCGCAAGATGGCCGAGGAACTGTCCCGCCATCAGAATGTGCGGGTGCTGGAGGTGCCTCATGTCAAGGAAAGCGAGGGGGCGCGGCGCCAGTGGCTCGAGCAGCTGTATGGCTTCAAGAGTGATCTGGAACGCCTCACCGGAAACCGCATCGGCCGCCGCGGTCTGGCGCAGGCCATCGCTCTGCTCGGCCGTGCCCGGCACCAGGCCCGGCGTCTCTACGAACTGCGCCAGGGGGATTTGCCGGCGGTGCGGGGCAGCGAAGCCGCGTTGGCGCTGCATGCTTTTGCCTACGACCGGGCCGAAAGCTGGTGCGAGGCCATGACTTTGCTGAATGATGAAATTGCGCAGCGTCAGGCCGATGGCCGCTCGGCTTTCGACCGGCGCGCGCCGCGTATCATGCTGGCTGGTGCGCCGCCGGTATTTCCCAACTGGAAACTGCCGCTTCTGATCGAAGAGATGGGCGGCATGCTGGTGACCGATGAGTCCTGTATCGGTGACCGCTATCTGTACGATCCGGTGGGGGCGGTGGAAAACACCATGGAGGACATGATGGTGGCCCTGGCGTCGCGTTATCTGATGCCCTGTACCTGTCCCAGTTTCGCTCCCAACGAGGACCGGCTGTTTCGCTTGCGCCAGGCAGTGGCCGATTTTCGTATTGAAGGGGTGCTCTACCATGTCCTGAAGGGCTGTGTCATTTACGATTTTGAACTGCTGCGGGTGGAGGCGCTGATGGCGGAACTGGGGGTGCCGGTGCTGCGCATCGAAACCGATTATAACCCCGAGGATATCGAGCAGCTGCGTACCCGGGTCGAGGCCTTTGTCGAGATGATCCGGGACAAAAAACGGAAGGGAGTCGGCCGATGAGCCTGTTCGCAGGGATTGATGCCGGATCCACCTATCTCAAGGTGGCGCTGGTGGACGCAGGGGGCAATCTGTGTGGCACGAAAACCGCACCGACCGGAATCGATGCGCGGGAAACCGCGCGCCAGGTTCTGCAGGAGTCGTGTCGGGAGAAAGATTGTGCCGTCGAAGCCGTGACCGGCATTTTCGCCACCGGCTACAGCCGCCGGCAGATCGATATCGCCCATGACCACGTGACGGAGATTCGCGCCCATGCCGCCGGTGCGCGGTGGGCGGCACCGGCCGGAGTCGATATCCGCACGGTGATCGACGTCGGCGGCCAGGACAGCAAGGTGATTGTGCTTGAAGAGGATGGCGGTATCAAAAATTTTGTCATGAATGACAAGTGCGCCGCCGGTACGGGGCGTTTTCTGGAGGCGCTGGCGCGGGTGCTCGATTTGCCGGTGCGGGATATCGGCCCCATGGCCCTGCGTTCCAGACTGCCGTGCCAGATCAACAGCATGTGCGTGGTATTTGCTGAATCGGAGGTGATATCGCTGCTGGCAAGGCGGCAGGACCCGGTTGACATCGTGGCGGGTATTCACGTGGCCATGGCCAAACGCATTGCGGTCATGGCCCGCAAGGCCGGTTTGTACGGCGAGGTGCTGCTGACCGGCGGCGGCGGTCTCAACCCAGGACTGGTAGCCGCTTTCGAAGATGAGCTGCAGCGCGACGTGCATACTGCCGCGCATCCCCAGCTCAACGGTGCCATCGGCGCCGCCCTCATCGCCGGCGACCTGGCCTGAAACAACAGACAGGGCGGAGGTTGCGGCATCCGCCCTGTCTGTTTGTGTGAAAAAGGACCTTCAGGCCATGGCGATAGGCGGCTCTGCCTCCGCATCGATCATGACCTCAAGCACTGTCGGCCCTTGGCGTTCGGCGAGGGCCTGCCAGTCGAGCCGGTCAAAATCCTGCAGGGAGCGGATGGTGAAAGCCTCCGCGCCCGCGGCACGTCCCAGCATGGCGAAATCGACCGGCGGTATGGAGAAATCGGCGTCTTCCTTGCCGGCGATGCGGTGGCCATGCCGGATCAGTCCATAGGCCCGGTCGTTGAGGATCACGAACAGCACCGGCAGCCGCCGTTCCACCGCGACGGTGATTTCCTGGCCGCTCATAAGGTAGCAGCCGTCTCCGGCAATGCAGACCGAGGGCGCGTCCGGGTTGCCGAAAGCGCCGCCGACCGCGGCACCCACCGCCCAGGCCATGGTGGCGAACTCGATGGACAGGTGGTAATGGCGCGGACGGGGATGGAAGAAATAATGGATGGACCAGGGCACGCTGTTGCTGTTGTCGATAAAATAGCGGGTTGCCTGCGGCAACCGTCTGAGCAGTTCGGCATAGACCTGTGGCGCCTTGATCGGGGTGTCGCCTCGGTCCGTAGCGCAACAGGCCGGATCGGCGACCTCGATGCCGGCAGGAATGTAAGCGGCGGGTGCGGCCGTGCCGCTTTGTGCGGGTTTTTCCGGCACCGGCAGGCGACCTTCGCTCTGCCATTGTTCAATGCGGTTGTTGAGCTCGCGGAACAGGGTGACCAGATCGCCTTCCACCTGCAGCCGGGCCATGGGCGAACGCTCGAACCAGCGGCGCTCGCTGTGCAGGTGCACCAGCCTGTCGTTCATGAGCACCGCATCCCATTTGCCGGTTGACCATTCTCCGAGATTGCTGCCGGCAGCCAGGATCAGCTCGACTTTCGGGTCGGTCAGGGCGGCGCGGGACGAAGCGTGTCCGGACATGCCGAACACTCCCCGTGCCTGGCCATGGTAGGGATTGATGACCGACTTGCCACGGGGCGTGGTGATCAGGGTCGCGCCGGTCAGTTCGGCGAAGCGCTCGATATCGTGCCCGGCATCGGCAGCGCCGTGTCCCACCAGTACGCAGAGTCCTGCTCCGCGACCGAGCGTTGCGGAGATCTCCGCGCACAGGTTTTCCAGCCCCGCGATATCCAGTGTCGCGTGCGGCCTGGCCAGGAGTTGTGGCAGCAGGGAAAACCGGGGCGGCCAATCGGCTTCGGCGGCGAATATATCGATGGGGATGCTCAGGTGTGCGGGGCCGCCGGGGTTGCCGAGGGCCGCGGTCAAGGCCGCCGCCAGCTTTCTTTCCAACTGATCGGGATGGGTTACGGTTGCATTGTAGACCGTGCATGGTTCGAGCATGCTCACCACGTCGATGCCGTTGCGCGACGAGTCCTGAAAACATCCGGACCCGAGATCACGCAGGCGCGTCTGGGGGGTGAGGACCAGCATGGGAACCTGTTCGGCACAGGCCGACGCCACGCCGGTAATCAGGTTGGTAACGCCGGGACCGGTGGTGGCACAGCAGACGCCGAGTTTGCCGCTCTCTCGGGCATAGCCGTCGGCAATGAAGGCGGCGCCGGCCTCATGGCGGGTCAGTACCATGCGCGGCCCGCCGCGTTGCTCGCTGCGCCTGAGGGCGTCGAACAAGGGGCCCAGGGGGCTGCCCGGGATGCCGAAGACATATTCGACGCCAAGTTTTTCGAGATAATGGACGATAAGATCGCTTAAAGTCATTCGCGCCTCCTTGAAGCTTTTCGCCAGGAGGGACCGCTGCCGGTATGTCCGGGTACCAGCTATCCATCCCGCACGCAAAAACAAGCAGCCATTCTAGCACGATTTTTCATACCGCAAAGGGGATTTTTTTCCATAATAACCATTGCCGAAAGGGGCGGCGCCACGGGGCCGAAAATCCTGCTCGCGGCTCTACATGTTGGACGTTTTTTGCGATATCATCGGTAATAAACACCTGTGCCGCGGCAAGGTTTTCCAAAAAGTGATGTGATATATCAAATGCTTATGGACGCGGGGCTGGCATTGGTGCATGATGGCGTTTTTCAGGGCAGTTTCTGCGGTCTGCAGAATAAATGTGATCCCACGATGCTGTGACGGCGGGCAAAGATGCGGCAAGCAAGGCGACATGGAATCTCCGTGAAATTTGCGGCGGCCGCGGGCGGGCTGCTGTTGCTGTTTTTCGTTGTTGCGGGATGGGCCCATGCTGCCGAACCGTTGCGTTTGCAGCTAGCGGGACTTGAAGGTGCGGTGCGTGCCAATGTGGAAGCGGCGCTGGCTCTGCCGCCGGGACTGGTCCGCGATGGCCAGATCGATCGGCGCTGGATGGAACGGTATATGGCGCAAATTCCGCAGCAGGTCGCGCTGGCCATGCAGCCTTTCGGATATTTCACCCCACGGGTCGAAAGCCATCTGGAAGAAGCCGCCGACGGCCAGTTGATCAAGGTGAACATTTCTCCCGGTGAGCCGATGCGGGTGACGAAACGGCGGGTGGCTGTTGTCGGCCCGGGTAGCGCACGGGGCGCCTTGACCAGGCTGGCGGATTCTTTTCCGCTGAAGGTTGGTGATCCTCTGGATCAGGCCGTTTATGAAGAATTCAAGAAGGAATTACTCGATAAGGCGCTGGAACTCGGCTATTTGGACGCGGCTTTTTCGGTACATGAAATTCGTGTCGATGTCGCTGCCCTTGCGACGGAAATCGCCCTGGAGATGGATACCGGGCCTCGATACTATTTCGGTGAGGGGCGTTTTGTCGGCGCGCAGGATTACCCCGAGGCTTTCTTGCGGCGGTTTCTGACATTCGAGCCCGGCGATATCTTCTCCCATGCCAGTCTTGGCGAAACGCAGCTGCAACTGCTCGATTCCGACCGTTTCAGCGACATCCGGCTGGTTGCCGATCGCGAGAATGCCAAGGATCGGCGCATCCCCGTGAATGTACTGCTTGAACCGTCGCCGTCGCGGCGGCTGCGTCCCGGTATCGGGTACGGCACCGATACCGGCGCACGCATGTCGCTGCTATATCGGGACCTGAACATTTTCAATCGCGGCCACGAACTGAATCTCAAGGCCAATCTGGCCCAAAAGGCGCAGACGGTCGGCGCTTCCTATGTCTGGCCCGATGCGGAGAGTCTCAACAGTTTTACCGCCCTGCGGCTCACCTATGAGCGGGAGGATGCCGACACCTTTCTGTCCAGCAAGCTCGGCGTTGAGGCGGAACGAATGTGGGATCTTAAAAACGGCCGAAAATTCTCCACCTATCTGCAGATTTTCCACGAAGATTACACCGTGGGTGAGGCCTCCGATGGCATGCGCATGGTGCTGCCGGGGGCGCGCTTTTCCCACCGTCACTATCGCAGCCTGATCCGGCCAAAAAACGGTTACCATTACAGCATCGAGGTGCGTGGCGGGCATCCTTATCTCGGTTCCGATATCGGGCTGCTGCAGTTTATGGCTTCCGGCAACATTCTGCTGGGACTGCCGGGGCAGTTGTCGCTGCTGTCCCGTATCAATGCCGGATGGTCCCTGCAGAACGAGCCGCTGGAAAAGATACCGGCATCGCTGCGCTTTTTCGCCGGCGGTGACCAGAGCGTGCGCGGTTATGCCTACCAGTCCCTCGGTCCCAGGGACGACAACGGCGACGTTGTCGGCGGTGAATATCTGTTGGTTGGCAGTCTTGAGCTGGAACGGGCTCTTGGTGAAAAATGGGGATTGGCGGTATTTTACGATGTCGGCAACGCTTTTGACGATCCCGGCCACATCCGGCTGGCCCAGGGTGCGGGGCTGGGGGTGCGTTATTATACGCCGGTTGGCCCGGTGCGACTGGACATCGCCCGGCAGGTCGGGGAAGACGACCCGTCCTGCCGCATTCATCTGAGTATCGGTTATGGCTGGTAAGCGGAATATCCTTTATCTTCTCGTCGGCCTGGGGCTGCTGGTTTTTCTTGGTCTGACGGCCGGAAGTTACTGGGTCATGGCCACCTCCCGGGGATCGGCGTGGCTGGTTCGTACCCTGGTGGGTCGCATGCCAGAGACGGTCGCGGTGCAGTCCATCGAGGGCCGGCTTTCTGATGCCATGGTGCTGTCGGGGGTGACGGTGCGCTGGGAGGGCGGGCAGGCCTCCATCAAGCGACTGGCATGGCGCTGGCGTGCAACCGGCCTGCTGCCCCGTCATTTGCGGATCCGTGCTTTGCATCTGGAAGAAGTACACCTTGTCACCGCCGCCGAACAGGACCAGCCGCTGCAACCGCTTAATCTGAGCTGGCCGGCGCTGCCCGACTGGTTGGGCCGGGTGCGCATAACCCTGGAAGATCTGCAAATACGGCGCCTCTCCTGGAAATTTTCGGATACGCAGAGCTTTTATCTGGAAGGCCTGGCGGCCAGGGCCAAATGGGCCCGGCGTCGGCTGCATATCCCTTTGCTTGTCGGTTTGTGCGAGGCCGGAGCCCTGACCGCCAGGGCGCGGATCGACTGGCGCGAACCCGGCCTGTGGCTGCAGGCTGCAAGCCTGGCCAGGCCGGATTCAAGGACCGACCTCCCCGTGCTGCTGGCCCTGGGGGCTCGTCCCGGAGATTTTGGAAAGCTGACCGGAAGCTTGCGGCTCGGCGGGCATGCGCCGGTAGCCGGCGGCGTGCTGCTTACAACGCCTTTCGTCCTGGCGCCGACCGCTCTGAGCTTTGACAACGTGGATTTGAGCCTGTTGTCGGCACGCGGGTCCCTGCATGGCAAGGCGACCATCGACTGGGCGGAGACCAGACCGCGAGCGGACTTTACCGGCGATTTCAAGGATATGGATCTGGCGTACATCGCGGGCCAACAAACCCGTCTGAGCGGCAGCCTCGCTTTGCACGCCGATCCGGAGGCCTTCGGCGGTAGGCTGGCGTTGAGCAATAACGGCGCCGACTGGCGCAACCTGCGCCTGGAAACGGCTTTCAGTGGTGATCGGGAAACCCTGAGCCTCACCAGCCTCCGTCTGTCCGGTCTGGAAGGCGTTATCGAAGGAAGCGGCGTCCTGCGCTGGACGCCGCAGCTGGAGGCAAGGGGTACATTCAACGGCCGGAATCTGAATCCCGAGGCGGCCGGCCTGGCCTGGCCGGGCGATATCAACCTGCAGGGGCAAGCATCATGGAGCCGCCGCGACGCCGGGCAGGACGTCGCCGCGGTCCAGGTTCGGTTGTTGCCAAGCACGCTGCGCGGCTATCCGCTGCGAGGTCGCATCGAAGCCAGCATGCAGGATGGCGATGTCGATGTCGCGTCGCTGGAACTGAAAAGTCGCGGAGTCGATCTCGCTGCACGGGGACGGTTGCGGCAGCGCATCGATTTTCGTGCTGCCGTGGAGGACCTGGCGGGACTGCTGCCGGGTGTGAGAGGGGCGCTGCAGGGGCGGGGCTGGCTGCGCTGGCGCGACGGGCAAGTGGAAGGAAAGCTCGATGCAACGGCACGCGCGCTGCAACGCCAGGAGCTGGCGATTCAGCAGATGCAGCTTGCTGCCAGCCTTGCGCAACAGCGCGCCGGCCAGGTCGATATCCGCGTGCAGGGTTTGAACCATGGGGGCTTTCTCGTCCCCTCGCTGGCCCTGAGCGGACAGGGCAGCCTGGAGCGGCACAACCTGACGGCGCGACTGGCGCTCCCGCGTCAGGCAGAGCTGGCGCTGGCTCTGGACGGGGGCTACGCGTCATCCCGCTGGCAGGGACGGCTGACCGATCTGACTCTGCGGGACGCCGTCGGGGTCCTGCGGTTGGCCACCCCTGCGGCACTGGCCTTGTCCGGAAAGGATCTGAGCCTTGCCCCCATGCAACTGGAAGGGGGGGGGCAGGAACAGCTGTCGGCTTCGGCAAAGATCCATTTTACGCCCCTGACCGGTCAGGCCCAGCTGGATTGGCGGAACCTGCGGCTGGCCCATGCGCAGGACTGGCTTCCGGCAAGCCGGATTGCAGGCCGCACCAGCGGCAGGGCCTCCTGGCGGCAACGAAGCGCTACGGATTTCGAGGCGCGCGCCGAGCTGCAGGCCGTCGGCAGCTTCGAAGGCGAGGGTCTGCGTCTGGAATGGACCGCTGCCGAAACCAGCCTGTCCTGGACGCCCGCCCGCCTGCAAGCCGCCATGGAGGCGGTTTTCAAGCAGGGGGGGCGGCTTGAGGGAACCCTTCAGGGTGGTCCCGGCAAGGCTTTTTCCCTGCCCGGACAGGCCCGTTGGCAGGTCTCCTGGCAGGATCTGAACCTGCAGCCGTTTGCGTCCCTGCTGCCCGCCGGGACTGTCGTCAAAGGAAGGCTGACGGGCCGTTTGCAGGGGGACCTGTCCGGCGGTCGTCAGCTGGCCGCGGACGGAGAGCTGGCCATCGCCGACGGTGAGATTATCGGCCGCGGCGACCACGGGCAGATTCGCATCCCGGTGCAGAACGCCACCATCGCCCTGCACTGGCGCGAGGTCTGGTTGCGTGGCCGCACCGATCTGCAACTGGGGGAATACGGCCGGCTGCACGGCACCTTCCGTTTGCCGGTGCCGGCACGGCTGCCGGTACGAATTTCACCGGAGGGTGAACTGGATATCGCCGTTGACGGTCGCAGCAGCGAACTGGGGCTGCTTACGGCCTTGCTGCCGGGAGCGGTGCAGGAAAGCCGCGGCCGCCTGGAACTTGAACTGCGTGGCCGGGGGACCTGGGCACAGCCACAGCTGAGCGGTACCGCACGTCTGCTCGATGCTGGTGCCTATCTGCCCATCGCCGGCATCGAACTGAGGAAGGTGGCGTTGCTGGCACGACTTGACAAAGATCGTGTCCTGATCGATAACCTGGCGCTGCAGTCGGGTGAAGGAACCCTGCAGGGGCAGGGTTCCCTGCAGTTGCGCGACTGGAAGCCGGCTGATTATGACCTGACCCTGAAGGGCCACCGCGTGCAGCTGATCAATCTGCCGGAACTGCAGGTCATGGCCGATCCCGATCTGCAACTGCATGGCACCGCTTCGGGACTCCGGCTCACCGGCACGGTGAAGCTGCCCGAGGTGCTGATCCGGGACAACAAGAAACCCTCGGTCATCACCCCCAGCGATGATGTGGTGCTGGTAGGGCAGCCGGTTCCGGAAAAAACCGCCGGTGATTTTCATATCCGGAGCGATATCCGGCTGCTGCTGGGGGACCATGTGCTGGTCAAGGCCTACGGGCTCGATGCCCGTCTGACCGGCGAGCTGCGCCTGACCGATATCGGCGCCGAGGCGATGACTGCCGAAGGGCGCATCAGCGTGGCCGAGGGTCTGTATGCCGCCTACGGCACCCGTCTCGATATTACCCGCGGCAATCTGCTTTTCCATGGACCTCTCGATCAACCCGCCCTGGATATCGTTGCCTTGCGCACGGTTGGCAAGGTCAAGGCCGGCGTCCAGGTCAGCGGCACCCCCCGCGCGCCGGTGGTCAAGCTCACTTCCGATCCGGCCATGTCCGACAGCGACCGGCTGGCCTACATCATCCTCGGGCGTGCCTCGGCCCGCAACGCCGGGGAAGCCGACCTGCTGATGACCGCCGGCGGTCTGCTGCTGTCGCAGGGGGAGTCGGTGGTGATGCGCGACCGCCTCAAACGCCAGCTGGGGGTCGATGTGCTGGGATTTGAAGCCGGCGGCGGTTCCGGCGTGGACGATGTTGCCGGCTCCATGCTGACCATCGGCAAATACCTCAGTCCCAGTCTGTATGTCAGCATCGGGCAGTCGCTGTTCAGCAATACACAGGAGTTCCGCCTGCGCTACAGTCTCGGCAAGCACTGGGAACTGGAGTCGGCCACCGGTGAGGAAAGTGGTGTCGATCTGTTTTACAAGATCGAATTCCGCTGATGCGCGGCGAATCAGAAAAAGGTCCGTAACCAGCCCTCCGCACCCTGCATAATCATTTCCAGCGCAAAGGTCCCCACCACCAGGGCGGTAATCCGGCCCGCGACTTCGATATAACGCTCCAGCATCGGTTCGTTGTGGGATCGCACCACATCATGTATCCGCTTGAGAAGGATCATGACCGCCGCGCTCAGCAGTACCGTGAGAAAAATGGACAACACGGCCAACCCCGGTCCCAGGCGCTTGCCGATCAGGATGCTGGCGCCGATAGTGCCGGGACCGATCATCAGCGGCATGGCAATGGCGCCGGCAATGTACCGGGATTCACCGCGCAGTGCCTCGATGGCGGCATTGCCATGGAACACGAAGCGCAAGCCGATCAGCAAAAAAACGATCCCTCCGAAGATCTGAAACGCCGCGAAGCGGGCCTGCAGGATGTCCCGAAAAACCATCTCCCCCAGCAGTGCGGAAAATGTGAATACCCCGATGCTGATGCAACCGGCGCGCAGGATAACCCGCGCGAAAATGGCGGTGGACAATTTCTGGAACACATCGATGAGGTAAACCACCAGTAAAAACGGGTTCAGCAACATGAACAACAGTGTCGAAGCGCTTAAAAATTCGAGCATCATTCCTCTCTGGCCAGGGGCTCTGGTCTGAATTTCTTATGGTCAAGGCGGTTCCATCCGGCGCTTCCGGATGAGCACATGCCCTTGAGGCCTAACATATTTCCCCCTCCGGAATCAAGTTGAGGCCCGCAAGGCAGACACGGCCGAATGGCTTCCGGGAAAAAGCACTGTACAATTGAAAGCGGAAGGTCGAGATGCATGGGTCCGAGACTCTGATGCAAGGAGGCGGCAAATGATTCTGGTGGAACCTTTGCAGTGCCCGGCGGTGGCCGATCAGGCTTTCGAAATCGTGGAACGCAAGGGGCTGGGTCATCCCGACAGCATGTGCGATGCCATGCTGGAGGAAGTGTCCCTGCAACTGTCGCGCTATTATCTGGAAGAATTCGGGGCGGTGTTGCACCACAATATCGATAAGGGGTTGCTGACTGCCGGCAGCACCGAAAAATGGTTTGGCGGCGGCCGAATTCTCAAACCGATGGAGTTGACGATCGGTGATCGCGCCACCGTCCTGGCAAAAGGCAAGAGGATTCCCGTTAACGAAATCGCAACGACCGCGGCCAAAGACTGGCTGAGAGGCCACATGCGGTTCGTCGATCCGGAGCGGCATCTCGACTGCCGGGTGGTTCTGTCCCCGGGATCGGAAGAACTGACCGATATTTTTGCCAGGCCCGAAGCCCTAAGATGCGCCAACGACAGCTCAGCGGCCGTCGGCTATTATCCCTTGAGCCCGACGGAACAGGCCGTGCTGGATCTGGAACGGTATGTCAACGGTGTCGATTTCAAGACCCGGTTTCCCGACACCGGCGAGGATGTCAAGGTCATGGGGGTGCGCCGCGGCCGGCAGGTCGACTTTACCGTCGCCATGCCATTGCTGGCCCTGCAGGTTGCCAGCGAGGGGAGCTATTTCGAACGCAAACGGATGCTGCTGGCGGATCTGCAACATTACGCGGCAAGGTGGCCGGGGTTCGAGGCGGTTCGCGTCCGTCTCAATGCCCTGGATGTCCCCGGCCGCGGTCTTGGGGGTGTTTATCTGAGCCTGCTCGGGACTTCAGCGGAAGATGCCGATTCCGGCCAGGTCGGCAGGGGCAATCGCGTCAACGGACTGATCCCCGTCGGCCGCCCCATCGGAACCGAAGCGGTGGCGGGCAAAAATCCGGTAAGCCATGTCGGAAAAATCTACAACGTGCTGGCGCATCAGGCGGCGCGGGCGATTTACGAACAGATTCCGGCATTGCAGGAGGTTTACGTGTTTCTGGTCAGCCGGATCGGTATGCCCGTCGATCGTCCGCAGATGATGGCGGCCCGGATCCTGCCCGCTCCGGGGCAGCCGTTTGACATGGTCAGCCGGACAGCGCGGACTATCCTGGAAGATGCGCTGGCGAAGGTGGGTAGGCTGTGCGGGGAGTTGATCGAGGGCAAGTACCCGGTGTGTTGATTGTCGTCGGCACCTGTCCGGGGGGCGACGGCCTTGACGGCCGAAGGCCCCCGGCACAAAAATGATTGCCGACGAAGAGCCGTTTCAGGACAGATACTTTTTTAACTCGTCCGGTTTGGGTATCTTGCCAGAGACCTTGACTTCGCCGTCGACGGCCAGCGCCGGCGTCATCATGACACCAAACGCGGTGATTTCCTTGATATCGGTGACTTTGACCATCTCGTATTCGATGCCGAGCGCATCGGCGACCGCCTGGGCCTGCTCGTAAAGGGTCTGGCATTTTTTGCAGCCGCTGCCGAGAATCTGAATCTTTTTCATCATGATTTCCTTTCTATAGGTAACACATCCGTTGCTTTGGCCCGATTCCGGTCAGCCCCAGAACGTGCCGAAAATCAAACCGCTTGCGGTGGCCATGATCACCACCAGCGTGACAAATGCCAGGGTTTTTTTGGTCCCCATCACGCTGCGGATTACAAGCATGTTCGGCAGGCTCAGTGCCGGACCGGCCAGCAGCAGGGCCAGGGCCGGACCCTTGCCCATGCCGGAGCCGAGCAATCCTTCCAGAATCGGGACCTCCGTCAGGGTGGCGAAATACATGAAGGCACCGGCCACGGACGCGAACAAATTGGCGCTCAGCGAGTTGCCGCCGACCGAGCGCGCAACCCATTCCGAGGGGATCAGGCCTTCGGATCCCGGTTGTCCGAGCAGCGCCCCGGCGATGACCACTCCGATCAGCAGCAGGGGCAGAATCTGCTTGGCGAATCCCCAGGAAACATCGAACCACTCCCGCATTTCCTCTCCTTCGGTCTGCAGGATGAACGATAATTCGAGGATGCCGACCACGAAGGCAATGCCCGGGGTTTCCGGAAAAGCCAGGGCCAGAAGCGCCACCGGCAATGCTGCGAGTGCGATTTTCCACCAGCGAAGCTGGAACCAGCGCACCAGGATCAGTCCCAGCAGTGCGGCAAAACCCGCCGTGATCATCCATTTGGACGCATAGATGCTATGCCACAGGCCGGTTTCGGAGGACGGTCGCCCCCAGTTTGCAAATACCAGGATACCGACCATCGCAGCGAAGTAGACTGCATTCTGCCACAGCGGCCGGGTCACTTCCGGTTCCGGCATGGCCATGTTCGCAGGGTTTTTTTCCAGTTCTTCGTGGCGGAACAGCAGATGCATGCACAGACCGATGATAATACTGAACAGCACCGCTCCGATGGCGCGGGCAATGCCGAGTTCCGGCCCAAGGATCCGCGCCGTCAGAATGACGGCCAGGATATTGATGGCGGGGCCGGAGTAGAGAAAGGCGCAGGCCGGTCCAAGCCCGGCGCCCATGCGGTAAATGCCGGCAAACAGCGGCAGGATGGTGCAGGAGCAAACCGCCAGTATTGCACCGGAGACGGAGGCGACACCATAGGCGAGCACCTTGTTGGCGCGGGCGCCGAGATATTTCATGACCGAGGCCTGGCTGACAAAAACGCCGACGGCGCCGGCGATAAAAAAAGCCGGCACCAGGCACAGCAGCACATGCTCCCGGGCATACCAGCGAACCAGGTACAGGGATTCCCATACTGCGTTCTGCAGGCGCTCAAGACCCCGCAGCCAGTCGACAGGCAGATAGTAGCAGAGCACGAACCCGCCAACGATCCAGGCCAGCGGTTTCCATTCCTTTTTCCAATCCATGGTCAGACTCCTTGTCTGCGGCCTGATGCGGGCTGTTGGCCGAGTCTGCACAGGCACTGCAGGAAATTGAGGATGCAGGGGGCGCGCAGGCGGTAAAAAACCTGATTGCCGCGTTTTTCGCAGGCGACAATACCGACATTGCGCAGTTCGCGCAGGTGGCGTGACACGGTTGAAATATCCGCGTCGATTTTCGCGGCCAGGTCGCAGACGCATTTTTCGCCTTCCGCCAGATCTTCAACAAGATGAATGCGGGTGGGATGCGCGAGGGCCTTGAAAAAATCGCTGAAAAACAGCAGCCTTTCACTTTCGCTAGGCAAATCGTTCTCCTTTCTGGAACTTGTGTATTTGTACAATTAACCAAATACCAGCTGTTGTCAAGAGTTGTTTTGTCGGAGGGCGCGTCGGGCCGGCGTGGTGCTTGTGTGAAGCCCGCCCCGAGGATATACTGGTCGGCAGAGGCTGTTTTCCGACATGACATCCAACGGAGGTGAGTCCGGTGACTCTGGAAAATCGAAAAACTTCTGGCGATCTTCGGATTCCCGGCGGCGCGCGCCGCCTGGTGCTGCACTGCTGTTGCGCGCCCTGTGCCGGGGGCATCCTGGAAACACTGACCGGGTCCGGCGTCGAGGTGTTTCTGTTTTTCTACAACCCGAACATTCATCCGCGCGACGAGTATCTCAGGCGCAAGGAGGAGATGAAGGCCTTTGCGGCCAGACTCGGCGTGGTGGTTGTGGATGCCGATTATGCTCCGGAGGCCTGGTTCGGTGCGGTGGATGGTCTTGAGGATACACCCGAGCGCGGCGAGCGCTGCCAGACCTGTTTCCGGATGCGCCTGGAGGCCACGGCCGAATATGCGGAGTTTCACGGTTTTGAGGTTTTTGCCACAACCCTGGGCATTTCCCGCTGGAAGGATCTGGAGCAGGTCAATGCCGCCGGCCATGCGGTTGCCGCCCGGCATGCCGGAGTGAGCTTCTGGCCGGTGAATTGGCGAAAACAGGGTGGCGCGCAGCGCATGCTCGAAGTGACGCGCCGTGAAGGATTTTACCAGCAGCCATACTGCGGATGTGTCTTCAGCCTGCGCGACGCCAACCGCCGACGCGTGGAAAAGGGTCAGGAGATTATCGACCGCGATATCAGCGAATGCGATGCCTGACAAAAACAATAAGCTGTGATTTGCTGTTTCCCTGAAAAAACCGCCTGGATGTATTTAGGCGGTTTTTTTTGAAAGGTGAAACCGAAAAGGGGTTCAGCCCAGGATTTCCCGGACTTTCAGCCCGAGGGAAACGGGCGTGAAGGGCTTGGCCAGAAAGGCGCCCTTTTGCGTGTCGAGATCCCGGATGGCATGGGTATCCTGGGGGTAGCCGGAAACATAGAGCACCTTTAGGTCCTGCTGGCGGTTGCGCAGTTCCTCGGCCAGGGTGGGGCCGCTCCCGCCGGGCATGACCACGTCGGTCAGCAGCAGGTGAACGTGACCGTCGTGACCGTCGAAGACTTTCAGGGCTTCCTGGGGGCCGGATGCCTCGAGGATTCTGTAGCCGTTGCCTTTCAGTACCATGTGGGCGAGATCGCGCACCGATTCGTTGTCTTCCACCAGCAGGATGGTTTCGGTGCCCCTCTGAACCGGGCTTGCGGCCGTTTCGCGGGTCGTGTCATGTAAGGGGCTGTCGATGCGGGGCAGGTAGATCTTGAAGGTGGTGCCCAGTCCCGGCTCGCTGTAGACATGAATATGCCCGCCGCTCTGCTGCACAATGCCGTAGACCGTGGACAAACCCAGTCCGGTGCCTTTGCCCGTTTCCTTGGTGGTAAAGAACGGCTCGAAGATCTGGTTTATGGTTTCGGTATCCATGCCGCAGCCGGTATCGGTAACCGACATCATGACGTAATAGCCCGGAGCCAGTCCGGCATGCCAGCTGGAGTAGATTTCATCGAGTTCGATATTGATGGTCTCGATGGTCAGTTTACCGCCGTTGGGCATGGCATCCCTTGCATTGACGGCCAGGTTGACAATCACCTGCTCGATCTGGCCGCGGTCGGCATTGATCAGCCCGAGCCGAGGGTCGCGCATCACCACCAGTTCGACATCCGCCCCGAGGATGCGGCGCAGCATTTTCTGCATGTCGGCGGTGACCGCATTGAGATCCATTTCCCTGGTCTGCATCACCTGCCGGCGGCTGAAAGCCAGCAGTTGGCTGGTCAGGGAGGCTGCCTGTTCCCCGGCCTTGACAATCTGCTCCAGACAGCCCTGCAGGGTTTCATCGGGGTATTTCTGAAGCAGGTACTGGCTGTAGCCGCTGATCACCGTCAGCAGATTGTTGAAGTCATGCGCCACACCGCCGGCAAGTCGGCCCATGGCTTCCATCTTCTGGGCATGCAGAAACTGCTTCTGCAGGTTTTTGAGATCGGTATTATCGAAAAGAAATCCCTCGACGGCTTTAAGTTGCCCATCCCCGTCGTACTCACCGACCAGATTGGCAATCAGGTGCAAAGGGGTTCCATCGCATTTGCAGGTGGTAATATCGATGTATTCCATTTTTCCCTGCTGCTGCAGCGTGTCGAAAAATTCGGCAGGCCTGTCATCCTGAAAAAACAGTTCCAGCAGGTTTTTTTTCATCGCCTGTTCACGGGAGGGGAAGCCGATGATGCGCAAAAAGGCGGGATTGCAGTCGACGAGATAGCCGTCGGTGGTTGCGATGAAATCTCCGGTCAGGTCGTTTTCGAAAAAATTTCGGTACCGGGTCTGACTTTCACGCACGCGCTCAAGGGCGTGTTTTTCCTGGGTGATGTCCCTTCCCACCGACTGAAACTCCAGGAGTTGGCCCTGTTCGTCAAAAATGGGGCAGTCGGTCCAGCTCTGCCAGCGCACCTCGCCCTCGGGGTTGCAGATTTCGATCTCGACCGTTGTCACACGCGGGTTTTCCATCTGCGACACGGCATGAGCCTCGACGGGAGGGCGCATCTTCGGGGGGGTGATATCCAGAAATTTTGCGCCAATCAGCTGCTCGCGGGTTTTCCCGAAAAAACGGCAATAGGCGGCGTTGACGAAGGTCAGGGTGGTGTCGGGTCGCCAGCGGCAGATCAGATCGACCTGGCTTTCCACCAGGGTGCGGTACTGTGTTTCACGGGTGGCCAGGTTTTCCAGCGCGCCTTTGCGTTGGTTGATATCGCAGAGTTGTTCCGCCACCATGGTCAGCTCGCCGTGCTCATCGTGGATCGGAAAGCAGCGTACTTCAAGGTGGCCGACACGGGTGTTGTATTTTTCGGTGACCAGCGGCTTGCCGCTGCGGAACACCTCCATGGCATGGCAAGGATCACAGGGTCTGCCCTGACCGGGGTAAAAAACTTCATAGCAGCGCGGCCGCCCCTGCCGCTGTTCTTCGGGGACATAATCGTAGCCGCTGCGCCAATTGCACATGATCAGGCGATGATCGCGGTCGATGACGGCCAGCATGTCGGGAAGATGGCAAAAGAGCCGTTGAAAAATGGATGGTTTGGTCATGGTAATAAGTCATCCCTTTGTCGGCGGATCAGGCGGAAGGTGTCGGCGGCAAACGATTTATTACTTATACGCCTGATTTCCGACATTAGAAAGACATAAAAATCTACCATTTGTGGTAAAGGGTACTTGCACGTTCGTCTCTGGTATTTTATAGGCAGCCAAAGCGGCTGGAGGGGCGGCGGAACCGGCAGGGGAGAGCCTTAGGAGTCCGGCGGGACACGTTTAAACGGATCCCGCCGGGGTACTGTTTGCCATCAACCGACGGCAGGGGGCTCAGTCAGAGGGGGGCACCACTGCTCCGACAGGCGCGCTTCGAGAAATGCGCGCAACAGGCTGTCAAACAGTTGCAGGCCTTCTTCCAGGACATACATGCGTTCAAAAAAGACCGCCAGGCGTTCACTGCTTTCGTCTGTCAACGCATCCTTTTCCAGTTTGACCGCAGGGCAGCGGTAGCCGCCGAACTGGAACAATTCTCCCTTGAGAGTCAGTTTCCATTGCAGTTCGCCTTTTTCGAGGTACAGGGTTCCCTCTCCGATGTCCTTGCCCGTTTCGAGCGCCGCCAGGGTTTCGTCAAAATGGTCCTGGGGGCCGGCGACGGTAATTTTCTGGGTGCCTTCATCGTTGCCGCCGCTCAGGACCAGCCGGTCGTTGAGATAGGCGGTGAAACCCTCTCCGTCGAGGGCCGGTCCCGGCTGGCTGACGCGGTATTCGGACCCGGAGTGGAGGGTGCGGTCGACCAGCCAGCGAAGAAAATCCCACCCCAGCCACAGGTTGTCCCTGATCTGGTCGAGCACGGCATCGTTCACTGCCCGGTTGAGGTTCTGGAATGCCGGCTTGAGGCTTTCGTCAAGCACCGCTTCTGCCCGGGCCATGGGATGTACCGCGACCAGGCGCAAGCCTTCGAAGGAGGTTTTGAACAAATTTTCGAACAGTTCGATGACCTGACCATTGAGGGTGGTCAGCGTCAGGCGGCCGTTGCGTGTATCCCAGACCGCGTCGAAGGTGGCCGGCGACGGCAGGGTGCGGGAAAGCAGGGTGCCGCGTACCGCTTCGCGCAATTCCTCGCGCTTGTTTTTGGGAACCCGCTGCAGGCCGGGATGGTCGGCAAGAAATTTCTGCTCGGCCCGTTCCAGGTGGGCCTTGAGCAGCCCGCCGGGAATGCGCCGGCGATCGCGTCGCAGACTGAAGGTGAGATAGTGGTCCCGCGCATACGCCTCGGGGGAAGTGAAATCGCAGGATTCGAAGTCGTCCAGATGGACCCATCCCACGGATTGCTCCTCGCTGCTGCCCTCGATACTCTGGAAAGCCTGTCCGGCCAGGCAGCGGCCGGCCCACTCGATGAAATCCTCCGGCGGTGTTTCGCCGACCACATTGAACTGACAGATACTTACCGTATTGGATAACAGACCCATGGGATCCTCCTTTGTCGATGAATCGTGTGCCATTTTCCGGCCAGGATGTCGAAAAAGATCCTCCATGACCGAACCGGGCTATAGGGAATACAATGTTTACCTGTCCGGAGCAAGGCTTTTCTGTCCGATGCGGGAGCTCCGGGCGGTTACCGTCCGCGCCGCGTCTTTGCAATGAGGCTTTTGACACGGAGATGCTCGAAAAGATATACTCCCCGAGTAAAAACCTTACTCAATCGCTGCCGGAGACATCATGGACCCCTTTGTAAACGCCCAGTTGAAGCTGCTCACCGATAAAATTCTCATCTACGGCAAGGAGGACCTTGACGATATCCTGCATGCGCTGGCCAAGGCGGTGCACCTTGTTACCGGCCGCAATACCATTCGCATCTATCTCGAAGACCTTACCAGGGGGGCGCTGAGTTGCGCCATGGCCACCGGTCGCCAGGCCGAGCGTATCCGGGCAAGGTTTTTCCCCATCAACAATACCGAGTTTCCCGTATCCCTGGTCTACCACACCCACGAAGAGCTGCACATGCCGGATATGTCCGCAGCCGACAACATCACGGTCCGCGAGTTGGGTGACCTGTTCGATATTCGCGCCACCTTTCACCTGCCTCTGATGCATCACGGTCGCGCCGTAGGCGTTCTGGCGGTCGACTCCAGCCGCCCCGGAGCGGTGCTCAATGACGCTCAGGCCCGTCAGCTGCGCGGTTTTCTTGACGGTGCGGTGGCGGCCGCCATCGACCAGGCCCGCCTTTATCATCAGCAACTGGCGCTGTCGCGCTGGGTCGACGAAGCGAAAAAGAAAGAAGCGGCATTGTGCATGGTCAAATCGGCCGTCAAGCTCATCGACAAGCTGGCCCTTGCCGCGGTGCTGGTGCCGACCCCCCTTGGCCCCGACAGCAGCGAGGAATGTCTTCAGATTCTGGCTTCCTACGCCGATGTTCTGGAGGACAAGCGGGCCTATGAAAACCAGCCGATGGTCAACCTCGGTCCCGGCACTTCCCTGTTGTCCCGCTACATCAGCAGTGCCGGCGTTATCGTGGACGAAACTCTTCTTGAACCACTCTATTTCCCGACCCTGTCTTCGGAAATGCTGCAGAAGCGCTATCTGACCGAACAGCTCGGACTAAAATCGCTTTACGTGGTGCCGCGTTATGATGCCCGTACCCGCCGTGTCATTTGCCTGGTCAACTACTATACCCGCGGAGCCCACCGTTTCAGCGATTTTGAGAAGGGACTGCTCGAAGCCCACGCGGAGATGGCCCAGCGGGTCATCCAGGAAATCGGCGACGAGCATGTGGAAATCAAGGTTCTGTCGGAAATCAACGATCTGCTGCACGAGAAGTTCCAGGGTCTGCCTTCCTTCCTGAATCGGGTGCTGTCCAAGGCGACCGAGCTTATCGGCGCCGATACCGGCAGCATCGCCCTGGTGCGAAAGGATCAGAGCCAGCGCTGGCTTGTGGTGGAAGACCCGGATGGCAAGCTGATAGGCGCCAAGAGCAAACAACGCCTCAAAAAATACATTCCGCCGCTGCGCATCGGCAGCACCGATCTGCCCCCGGAGCAGCGCAGCCTGACAGGCTATGTCGCCCATAGCGGCCGGCCGTACATGGTCGCCGATACCATGGAGGAAAAACATGCCGGCGGCTTCTACCACGAGGTCACCAACATCATCAAAAGCGAACTTGGCGTTCCGGTGGTGTGTGACGACGAGGTCATTGCCGTCATCTGCATGGACAGCCTGCGCCCGTATTATTTCACCGACGAGCACAAGCGTATTCTGCAGATCATCAGTCGCATGATCGCGCGCCATGTCTCGGATCTGCTCTACATCGAAAAACTGACCGGGGAAGTCAGCCGCCTGGGCGGGGATTACGGCTATCGGGATCCCAATGTGTCATCCTACAAGCTTGGCAATATTATCGGCAATTCTGCCAAGGCGAGCGATATCGTCGAATTCATCCAGAAGGTTACGCCACCACTGTTCAATCGTATCACCATGTGGTTCAACAGCGAAGTGCAGGAGGCGACCCTGGGGCTGCCTTCCATCCTCATCACCGGGGACACCGGCAGTGGCAAGGAGTTTCTGTTCAACAATATCTATTCGCGCCTCAACCAGATGTATCAGCAGAATATCGGCGGCAAGAATGAGCTGCCGGTAAAAAAGACCAATATCGCCGCCTACAGCGGGGAGTTGACCTATTCCGAGCTGTTCGGACACAAACGCGGCGCTTTTACCGGCGCCCACGCCGACCGCAGGGGGATCCTCGAAGAAGCGCATGGCGGCCTGGTATTTCTCGATGAGATCGGCGACGCCGACCCCAAAACCCAGGTGCAGCTGCTGCGCTTTCTGGACAATGGCGGTTTTGTGCGCCTTGGGGAGAATCATACCCGTTATGCGCGGGTACTGCTGGTGGCGGCCACCAACAAGGATCTCGGCCAGCTGATTCGGGAAGGGCGGTTCCGCGAGGATCTTTATCACCGGCTTTCGGAGCTATCCGTGGAGGTGCCCTCCCTCAACGAGCGCCGCGAGGATATTCCCGACCTGGCCCTGCACTTTCTGGGCAAATTGCACCAGGTTTACAAAAAAACCGACGAGTCCGAACAGGAAACTCCGGCGCTGAGCCGCGCCGCCCAGCAGTTGCTGGCACGGCATCACTTTGTCGGCAACATCCGCGAACTGCGCACCATCCTGGTGCGGGCCCTGTTTTTCCGCAAGGGGCGCAACATCGAAGAGGCGGATATCGCCCGCGTGCTGGCTTCGTTGGGACGGCATGTTGATGAACCAGCCGCCCGCAAGCTGACCAGTCAGGTGGCACAGGATGTTTTCGACCGCATCAAAAGTGGCAAGGAGGACTTCTGGACCGGTCTGCACGGCCCTTTTACGGAAAAACGCATTTCCCGCGACGTTGTCACCGAGGTTGTCGAACTGGCGAAAAAACAAGGCGCCGCCAGCATGCCGCAAATCGCGGAAATGCTAGGAGCCTGTGAGCATGCCAACGGCGAGGGTGATGACCGCCGGCTGTTCTACAAGTTCAAGAACTTTTTGTACAAGACCATCAAGATCGCCTGACCTGCCTAATCCATTCCGGCCATGCCGACCCCCGCCACGGTTTCGCCGCAAGCCGGGCAACACCCATTCCGCGGGATGGCGTTTTCCGCTACCTGGAACCCGAGGCGGCGGATCAGCTCCCTGCCGCAGCCGGGACACAAGGTGTCGGCACTTTCCGCCACGTTGCCCAGGTAGATGTAGCGCAGGCCCGCGGTGCGGCCGATTTCCTCCGCCTGGCGCAAGGTGGCGACCGGCGTTGGCGGTACATCGCGCATCCGGTATCCGGGGAAAAAGCGGCTGATGTGCCAGGGAGTGTCGCAACCCAGCTCCCGGACAATGTACTCGACCAGCTCCCTGAGTTCCGCCGGATCGTCGTTAAGCCCCGGTATGACCAGGGTAGTCACTTCGAGCCAGATGCCGAGATCCTTCATTTTTTTCAGACTGTCGAGTACCGGCTGCAGTCTGGCGCCGATGTGGCGGCGGTAGGTCGCGTCCCGGAACGCTTTCAGGTCAACATTGGCGGCATCGAGCCAGGAGGCGGCGATATCCAGTGTTTCGCAGGTCATGTAGCCATTGGTGACAAAAACATTGCCCAGGCCGGCGGCCCTGGCCAGTCGGGCGGTATCCTGGGCGTACTCGAAGAAGACCGTCGGTTCGGTGTAGGTATAGGCGATGGAACGGCAGCCGGTGCGCCTGGCTTCTTCGACGAGTTGGTCCGGCGTGGCGGGATGTCCACCGATGAGGTGCCGTTCGCGGGGCATCTGGGAGATCTCCCAGTTCTGGCACCAGGCGCAGCGGAAATTGCACCCCGGGGTAGCGATGGAAAAAGACCGGGACCCCGGATAAAAGTGAAACAGCGGTTTTTTTTCTATCGGGTCGACCGACTGACTGATGGTGCGGCCGTACACCAGGGTGCAGAGAACTCCTTCGCGATTTTCCCGGACCTGGCAGATTCCCCGGTGGCCGTCGTCTATGATGCAGCGGTGCGCGCACAGGCGGCAGCGTACCCGGTTATCCGGCATTTTGTCGTAAAGCATCGCCTCATGCATCGTTAAGCCTCCTTCCGTGGATTCAGGGGTGCCGGTTTGGCGTTCAGCCGGAAAATTCCAATGGGCACAACGCAATTTTCGTATGGAAAAAGAACCGTTTCCGGATAAAAACCAGTTTAGCAGTTGAACGCCGGTTTGGGAAAGGCGCGCCGCCATTCCGAAGGATAAAGCGCCGCATGATGGTCGGCGGCTTTTTGGTCTTGACAATTGTTTGCGGCTGCCACAGGAAAAAATTGACAATTTTCATGGTTGCGCGGAATAATTGGCCGGCAGCGGGTCTGATCAGGATTGATATGTCATATTCAGGGAGGGTGTAATGCAAGTAGTTTTTATAGCTGTTTTCGGTGCGTGTGGCTGCATATCGCGGTATCTGGTTTCCGGCTGGGTTTATGCGCTGGTGGGGAGGGGGCTGCCCTACGGAACGCTGGCTGTCAATATGATCGGTTCGCTGCTGCTTGGCCTGATCATGGAGGGTGGCTTGCGCAGTGCGGTGCTTCCGGCTGAGCTGCGCATGGGCATTACCACGGGCTTTATGGGCGGATTCACAACTTTTTCAACCTTTTCCTACGAAACAGTGCGTTTGCTCGAAGATGGCAGTGTTATTGCCGCCGGTGCGAATATCCTGTTGAATGTTATTGTATCTGTGCTGTTTGCCGCGCTCGGAATATGGCTGGCGCGGCAGATATGATGCTTACGAAAAGCAATGAGGGGAGATTGGCATATGAAGCTCGAAGGAGAACAGACGTTAATGCGGGTTTTCATCGGTGAGAGTGATCGCTGGAAATCTCAGCCCCTGCATGAGGCGCTTGTCGAGATGTTGCGCCGCGAGGGTTTTGCCGGCGCGACGGTGATCAAGGGCATTATGGGGTTTGGCTGCCACAGCGTAACCCATACCGACAAGCTGCTGCGCTTTTCCGCCGATCTTCCGGTGATTGTCGAGGTGGTCGACACCCCGGAGAAAATCAAGGCTATCATGCCTCGTGTCGACGATATGATGTCCGGCGGCATGGTCACCCTGGAAAATGTGCACGTGATCCGTTACCGCAAAAATGAAAATTCCTGTAGCTGATCAGACAAACCCCCTGGTTTGCCGTCGAATACCTTGCGCTGTTTGGTTTTGGAACGGGCCTCGGTAATAAAGGGCTGTCTGGAGTTTGTCTGCCGGTTAAAACGGGCGGAAGAGGGCTGACCTCTCCGCCCGTTTTTTTGTCGGGGATTGTAAACCGATCGGTGGAAAATGCGTCTTAAAGAAAAGAGCAAAGCATCAGGGGCGTTTTTCGCGAACCGGGACAGGCCCTGCGCGGGAAATCACCCGTCATCAACAGGCTCGGGCAAGGTTGGATAGTTCAGGGGCGCCGGGGAGGTCGGTTATGTTAAGGAAGGCATCACTATTGGCTATTGTGCTGGCGATTGCAGGCAGCGCCACCGCAAGTTTCGGCCAGCCCGCCGAAGGTCTTCACCAGTCGGAGCAGCTGGCCATGTCGGACACTCTGCAGTATTCTCTGGAAAACAATCCCGCCAACGAGGTCGCGCAGTGGGTCAACCCGGATACGGGGCATTCCGGTTCGGTGGTGCCGTTGCAGACTTATACCAACGAAGCAGGACAGCCGTGCCGTGAATTCGTTACCACCATCGTGATTGGGGGCCGAGAGGAGCAGGGCTTCGGAACAGCTTGCCGCCAGGCCGACGGTTCATGGCAGATTGTCGCGGACAGCAATGACGGTGTTCAGGACCCGCCCCCGCAAACCGACGTTTATGTAGTTTCGCCTCCGGCGTCTTATGCCTATGGGTACTATCCTTATTACCCGAGTGCCTATTACTACTATCCGTCGAGTTTTTACTATCCCTTCAATATCTATCTGAGCTTCAGTTACATTTATCGAAGCGGACATCTGCACTACGGGCTCTATTATCTGGATGGTCCACGCTTCCGCTATCGTCACCCGGTGCATATCCGTTCCCGGGTTTATATGGGGTCGCGTTTTTTCGAGCGTCACCGCTGGTATTACCGGCCGACCGAACATTACCGTCATCGCGTTTCCGTGCCGGCGCCGGCGCACAGGGAACGCTATGACCGGCGCCGGACATACCACAGGCAGGAGCCTGTAAGGCAGGCACCCCGCAGGTCCCCGGAGTTACGCCAGCCTGTTCAGCGTCGTGAGCCGAACATATACCGCTCGCCGGAGAGGCAGCAACGATCCGAGCAGCACCGCACTTCTTACCGCCGACCGGTCATCGCCCCGGATCAGGCGGGCACGGATAGGCATTATCGTACCCCGGTCAGGCAGCAGAACCAGGGCTCCCGCCAGAGCGGAATCGAGCAGCGTCAGCAAGGTTTCAAAGCCGAGCGGCGCAGCCCCCGAACCGATCAGCGTTCCCCTTCTGCCGGGCAGGAGCGCGCAACCCGGCAGGCAGAGCGTTCCGTCAACCGGACGCGTCAGCAGGGATCGGGCTCTCAGCCTGGTGGGTTTGGCGCCCGGCAGCGCAGCCGCTGAGAAAAAGGGGATGTCCCAGGATTTTTGCTTGTCATTTGTTGCGGCCGGCTGACCATCAGCCGGCCGTGCCGGTTTTTGTGCTTGTGTTGACATGCGATGGATAGATCAACATCAAAAAATCATCACCCCGTTTTTGCACGCTTTATCTGCCTGAAAAAACGTCACGGCCTGTCATTTTATCCGCATTTTATCTCTTTTGTTCATTGGTAACGGCCTGAATGTGGGGGTTTCATGCTGGCAGGGATATTGCTGTTTGCTTCCCTGAAGACGTCCAACGACCCCTTCCGGTTTTTTCTGTGTTACGAAAAGGAATCAGGCCTTGGCAACCAAACCCAAAATTCGTGAACTGCTCGACGAGAGCGCCTGCGCGCATAACAGCACCAGAAAGGCCGGTTGCCATGTGACGGTGCCCGGCGCCACCAGCGGCGGCTGCGCTTTTGAAGGGGCGCAGATAACGCTATTCCCCTATGCCGACGCCGCCCATCTGGTGCACGGCCCGATAACCTGCATCGGCGCTTCCTGGCAGACCCGCCTCAGCCATACGAGCTGGCCGGGGCGGGACATGACGCAGATGGGTCTCACCACCGGTGTCTGCAGCAACGACGTGGTTTTCGGCGGCGAGGCGAAGCTGCGGGCATCGATCGATTACATCGTAGCGCAGTTCGCGCCTCAGGCGGTGTTTGTCTACAGTACCTGCGTTACGGCGATGATCGGCGACGACATTGACGCGGTCTGCCGACAGGCGCAGCAGGACCATGGCATACCCATGATACCGGTGCATGCTCCGGGCTTTGTCGGCAGCAAGAACCTTGGCAGCCGGCTGGCCGGCGAAGCGGTGCTGACCCATCTTGTCGGCACCCTTGAACCGGCGGAAATCACCCCTTTCGATATCAACCTGATCGGCGAATACAACGTCACCGGCGATATGTGGCAATATACTCCGCTGCTCGAAAAGCTCGGGATCCGGGTGCTTTCCACCCTCAGCGGTGACGGGCGGATAGCCCGTATCCGCACCGCCCATCGTGCTCGCCTCAATGTGCTGGTGTGTGCCAAGTCGCTGGTTTCGATGCCGCGCAAGATGCAGGAGCGTTACGGCATTCCTTTTATCTCCGTTTCGTTTTACGGCAAGCGCGACACAAGCGCCGCGATCCTGGCCATAGCCGAAGCGCTGGGGGATGCGGATCTGATCACCCGTACCAGGCAGCTCATTGCATGCGAAGAGGCCCGGTTGCAGGCGCGGCTGGCGCCCTTCCGGAAGATTTTCCATGGCAGAAAGGCTGTGTTGAATACCGGTGGCAACAAATCCTGGTCTATCGCTTCGGCTCTGCAGGACCTGGGTTTCGAAGTAGTGGCGACCTCGGTTCGCAAATCCACCGAGTCGGACAAGGAAAAGGCACGTCGGTATCTGGGAGAACAGGCGGTGCTGATGACTGATCCGGGCTCTCAGCAGGCCAGGATCATCGACGAAACCGGTGCCGACCTGCTGCTGGCCGGCGGGCGCAGCCTTTATACGGCTATCAAGAAAAAAATTGCCTTCGCCGATGTCAACCAGGAGAAAAAGAAAAGTTACGGCGGTTACCAAGGCTTGCTCAACCTTGCCGAGGATCTGAAGAACGCACTGGAAAATCCAGTGTTTAAAAATGTCGCACGGAGGGCCCCATGGGAGAACTGAACCGCCACAGAGAAAAACCGTTGGAAATCAACCCGATCCGCCTGTCACAGCCCATGGGTGCCGCCCTCGCGTTTCTCGGGGTCGACCGTTGCATGCCGCTGATGCACGGTGGCTTGGGTTGCACTTCTTTTACGAAGGTGTTCTTTTCTCGCGATTTCTGTGTGCCGTTCGCTATTCTGACCGCCGCCGTC
>NZ_JBFWJQ010000012.1:0-38125 GCF_050253115.1 Syntrophotalea sp. | reverse complement strand
CTTCCGATCTAGTCATGTCCGGTACCGTCACCTTGCTCGACAGCTACCACATGACCCTGGACGGTGACCCGACCGTTGGCTCCCTGTTTGTGAATGATGGCGCCACCCTGGATATCAATGGTGCTGCCTTGAGTGTTTCCGCACTGAGCGGTGAAACCTTGTTCAACACCGAATATCAAATTTTTGAAACCGAGGAGGGCAGCGGCGCCGTCGCCGGAGCTTTTGGCGCGATTTCCGCCGTCAATCCCTCCATCGCGGTGCTATATCATGACCAGGCCACCGAGGGGAGCGTGGACGATACCGTTTCGCTTGCCTATGGTCCCGCCGCTTCGCCGCAACTGGAAGCCGTCGGTTTGCTGCGGCAGGCCTTCACCCTGTCCTCCGACCTGGTCGGTCACCGCATCGTCACCACTTTTCTGCGCCACCGCGCGGACGCGGGCGTGCCGCGGCTGTACGCTGCCGCCGGTACGGTAGCGGGCGATGCCGGAGGGATATATGCTACTGGCGTCAACAGCGGTTTTTTCTTTTCGCCCTATTACGCCAATGTCGACAAGGACGCCTCACCGGTCGGCTACGACGCCGATCTGGTCGGGTTTGTCACCGGACTGGAGCGGCACGCCAACGGCAATCTGTACGGGTTCCATGTCGGGTTCGGGCATGCCGGCCTCGATTTTACCGGCAACGGTTACAGCCGCAACCAGGAAGACCAGGAAGTTCTGAGTGCCGGCCTGCATCTGATGGGGAGCCGGAACAACTGGACCTGGCGCGGTCAACTCACCGGATTTTATGGCTGGCACGACTATGACGGGCTGACCGGGGTCGGCCTGGAACAGCGTGAAAGCGCCGATTACGACAGCTGCGGTTTGCGGACCACGCTGCTGGCCGGACGTGTTTTCAGGCACGGGGCCCAACTGCTGTTACCGGAAGCCGGACTGGAATACCTGTGGCTGCACCGTGAAAGCTTCACTACCGATGCCGATGACGACGCCTGGGATATTCGCAGTGATGCCATCGACGAGCATCAGCTCAGCGCCCTGGCGTCGCTGCGCTGGCTGACCACCCTGCAGGCCGGGGACGTGGAGGTCACCCCCTCGCTGGCTGCCGGGCTGCGTTTTTTGATTACCGACGATGAAATCGACGCCCACCAGTCGATCGCGGGCAGCGGGCCGGTGACGGTCAGGGCAGATCAGGACGAAGTGACTGGCACGGTTTCCGCTTCGCTGCGTTTGCGGAAAAATCAGCTGGCCTCCGAACTGGCCTATGGTGGCGAGTTCGGCGATGAGACCACCATGCACAGTGCCTGGCTGCGGTTCAGCTATCTGTACTGAATCATCAAAAAGGGCGCGGCGAGCTCTCGGGTTGTAGCGGTTCGCTCTGCTCGCTGATTCTGTTACGCTACAGGGGTTGTCTCTTTCCTCGGGGAAAAGGACAACCCCTGTACTTTGTTGCACTGGTCAATGTTTGCCGGATTTTGCAAAGGAGCGCACCGAGTGCCGGAACAGGTCCCGGGCGATCTGCTGCAGCTCTGGCGAACATTCGGCCTGGCGAAAGTCGCGATTGGCGGCAAACTCCCGCCAGAACCGTGGCAGCTGTTCCATGCGATGCGCCATGCCGCCATCCGGATCGGGATTGATGTAGTACATGCGCTGAATGCCTGAATTGATGATTCGCGTCAGGCACATGGGGCAAGGTTCCGTGGAGGTAAACAGGATCAGGTCGCCGCATTGGCGCGGATCATTGGTGGAATTGGCGCCGCCCTTTTTTTGCACCCGGTCCTCGTAACGGTTCAGCAGGTCCATTTCGGCATGCATGTCGCTTCGAAAGTGGGGGCGGTATTGCCGGTTGCGCCCGGTTTCGACCAATTCTCCGGTCCTGCCGTCGACCAGGCAGGCGCCTATGCCCCCCGAGCCTGCTTTCAAACTGATGATGGCCTGTTTGACCACGATCAGGCCGAAAGCATCATCCCGGTAATAATTGTCCGGCACATAGGCCGCGATGCGCGCTTCCAGGGCCTGGATGCTTTTTTGCAGAGTCGCATCATCGCCGCGGGCGATGCCGGCAAGGATAAAAACGGACAGCAAGGATACAAATGTGATGGCAAGCAAAGACCTTCGGACCATGGGGCCTCCATGCGGCAGGGTAAGATGTCGGGGATTTTAGCAATCTTTGCCGGAGGGTAAAAGGTTTTTCCCTGAAGCTTGCCTGCAGACAGGTGCTTGGCGGCGTTTCCGGGCAAGCGTGGCGGGCGTTGGATAACAAGGCCACCAATGAAAGCGCCCCGAAAACCTTCTTCGGGGCGCTTTGCATTGCTCTGCTTCTTTGTGATTTCCCGTCGTGGGAAACTGTCTCGGATTACCCGCTTTGCGTAATCCGTGAAATTTCAACGATCAGATTGATAAAAACCTCTCCATCTGGCCCGGCGGATCAGAGATCGTCATACCATCTTCCTCCTTTTGCCTTGAAGAAATCCTTTATCGTTCAGCTTGGTAAAACTATACCACAAAATCGAGACGTGCAAAACACCGGGAACCAACATCGGTCAAGGTCGCCATGGTTTTGCCTTGATGCCGAGATCCCGCCAGTTCTGCCAGAGAATATCTTCGAGTTTTGCGGCGCTCATTCCTCTGATCGCGGCCACTTTCTCCAGGATGGCCACGAGCAGATCGGGCATGCCGATCTGCCCGGCCTGCCAGCGGTAGCCGTCGGGATTGTCCGTCTCCAGAAGGATGCGGCTCAGCGGCAGCCGTTCGGCGATACTGTGCGCGATACGCGGGTTGAGAATATCGACGCCAACTGTAAAATAACAGCCCGCCGCCAGGTATTCCTCGATCAGTTCGACCGGTCCGCCGTACCAGTGGATGACCGGCGTAACGATCCGGTAACGGCGGATCATCTCCAGCACCTCGGTTTCGGCGCCCCGCGTGTGCAGGTTCATCGATTTGGCATGACGCTGCGCCCAGGCGCATTGGTATTCGAAAACCTCGAGCTGGTCCGGATAGAGGCGTTCGTCCTTCACGTAACGAAAATCGAGGCCCGCCTCACCGATCATGGGGGTCTCGTTCAGGTAAGGATCAAGATCATGCAGACGATCGGCATACCGACTGGCCTCCCAGGGATGAATGCCGAAGGCCGGGACGATATAGGGGCAGGCTTCTGCAATCTCCCTGGTTTTCAGATATGCCGGCACATCCATGGCAACCGCCATGGTCAGGATGCGATGCCGTTCGATCTGTTCGAGGGCCTCGGGCAAGGCGTCGGTGTACCAGTCGATGTGGGCGTGGGCGTCAACCAGCATATGATATCCGGACCGTTTAAGGATTGCGGCTGATTTTTGCGGCTTTTTCAACCAACGCTCCGGCGATGGCACAGGGAGAGTCGGAGGCATGGTCGAGATCGATGATGGAATCGGGATGGCGTTTGGACAGGCCGAACTGGTAGGTCTTGTCGTAATAATCCAGCAGTGCGTGGGTGGCTGTGGCGTAGTCGCCGGCGGCGATCGCTTCCAGGGCGATGCGGGTGCGCTCGCCGCCGAGGCGTTTGCTGATGGCCCGTACTGCGTTGCCCAGTTTTTCGGGAGACACCGCGCCGTAGTCGCTGCACAGGCGCGTCACGCGGGCTTGGCGGGACACCTGGATACGCATCACCAGGGCTTCGCGCATCTGCCGGAAAAGGCCCTCGGGGACGCTGACATGGCCGATTTTGCGGCTTTCGTCTTCGATCCAGATGGTTTGCCCGGGATCGAGGACCCGCATGGCGTCAAAAAGATCGTTCTCGAATTGCTCGGTGGTGGGCTGTGCAATGTTGTCCACCGCGCCGAAAGCGGATCCCTTGTGGTGGGCCAGTCCTTCGAGATCGAGGATCTGCTGGCGGCGGCGTTGCAGGTTGTGCAGGATTTCTGTCTTGCCGCTGCCGGTCATGCCGCCGAGCACCAGCAGGCGCAACGGGGTTTCGAATCCCGTCATGACGTATTTCCGGTAGGCCTTGTACCCGCCTTTGAGCAGTCCTACCCGGAACCCGGCTTTGTCCAGTAGCCAGGAAAGGGACTCGCTGCGCATGCCCCCGCGCCAGCAGTGAATCAGGATATGCCGGCTATCGGTGTGGCTTCGGACCCGGACGATATATTCGGCCAGCAGGGGCCCGACAATCTCCAGCCCGCGCATGAAGGCGCATGTTCGCCCCTGCTGTTTGTAGAGGATACCGATTTCATGGCGCTCCTCGTCGGAAAAAAGCGGCAGATTGTGCGCCCCGGGGATATGCCCCCTGGCGTACTCGGATGGGCAGCGAACGTCGAATACCGGGTATTGCGCTGCCTGTTGCAGAAAGATGTCAGGATTCAGAGGCCTTGGGCTCATGGGATCTCGGTAGGGCCGGTCAGGCCATCAGGGATTGTATTTCTTCGGAGCTGAAACGGTAGCGCTCCTTGCAGAATTCGCATACGACTTCGGTTTCTTCCTGCCTGGCGGCCATTTCCTGCAATTCTTTCCTCCCCAGAGTCTTGAGCATGCCGAGCACCTGGCCACGGCTGCAGGTGCAACGAAAAACCAGCGGCGTTTCTTCGGTGCGGCCGAGGGGAATATCGGCGAACAGCTCTTCAAGGATCTGCCGGGGGCCCTTGCCTTCGCGCAGCAGGGCCGTGATCGGCGGCAGCGCCACCAGTCGTTTTTCAAGCAGGGCGATGAGGGCCTCTTCTCCTTCGGGCATGGCCTGTACTATCAAACCGCCGGCTGCGGAGACGCGGCCGGCGCTCTCCAGATACACTCCGAGGGCGACGGTGGATGGCACCTGTTCGGAGGAGGTCAAATAATAGGCGAGGTCTTCGGCGATTTCACTGCTGTAGAGCTGAACCATACCCCGATAGGGTTCCTTGAGACCGAGGTCCTTGATAACATGCAGGAACCCGGCGCGCCCGACAGCGGCCGGCACGTCGAAACCTTTATCCGTCGGGGCAATGCCGGATACCGGTACCTTCACCGAGCCGCGCACCTGTCCGAGAGCGTCGGTCTCGGCATGCAGCCTCTGCAGCGGGCCGTTGCCCTCTACCATCAGTGCCAGGCGCTGGTCGTTTTTGAGCAGGCTGCCCATGAGCGCCGCGCCGGTGACCAGCCTTCCCAAAGCGACGGTGGCGGTTGGGTCGGTGCCCTGCCGGCGGCAGATGGCTTCGACCAGGCCAGTGGTCACCGCGGCAGTGGCGCGCAGGGTACCATCTTTGGTGGCGACGCGGATGAGATGATCCTTCATGCGAATTCCTCGTGTGGTAAGCGATACGGCGGTACCGGAAACTTGCCCGGACGGGTCATTGCGGTTATAGTCTTGCACGACGGCGGGCTCATGCTACCGGAAAGGGTCCGCTTCTGACAAGACTTCATATTACGGAGGTTGGCATGAAAATCATCCTGCCGGTGGCGGGCAAGGGCACGCGGCTGCGTCCCCACACCCACACCCGCGCCAAATCCCTGGTGCAGGTGGCGGGCAAAACGGTCCTCGAACATATCATCGAACGCCTCAAGGTGCTGGCCGCCGAGGAGCTGATTTTCATCACCGATGAAAACGGCCAGCAGATCGAAGCCTTCATGAAGCGCTGTTTTCCCGATCTGAAATGCAGCTACATCGTGCAGAAAGATCGTCTCGGTCCGGCGCATGCCGTTTCCCTGGCGGCGCCACGTATTGTCCCCGGCGATGACGTCCTGGTGGTGTTCAATGACACTATTTTTGTTACCGATCTGGGTCGCATCCTCGATTTGTGCGCCGATTGCGACGGCCTTATTTTCTCCAAGGAAGTCGAGGATTATCAGCGTTTCGGCGTCAACGTGATCCGCGACGGCATTATTGTCGACATGGTGGAAAAACCGGACACGCCGATTTCACGTCTGGCCCAGGTCGGACTTTATTATCTCAGGGATGCGTCGGGGTTCATGCGCTATCTCGATCAGGCCATCCAGGCCGGCGACACGGTCAAAGGCGAATTTTACCTGCCGGCGGTATTCATGCGCATGATCAGGGACGGACTGCGTTTCCGCGCCCCGGAAATCGACGCCTGGCTGGACTGCGGCAAGCCGGAGACGCTGCTCGAGACCAACCGTTATCTGCTGGAGCAACGTCACAGCTGCCGGGGGGAACTGGTGGATACAGTTGTTATTCCACCGGTTTACATTGCCGAGGGGGTCAAGGTGAAAGGCAGCATAATCGGCCCCTACGTCTCTCTGGCCACCGGTACGGTTGTCGAGGCCAGCATCATCCGCGATTCGATCATCAATGCTGATTGCCATGTCCGGGATGCCAACCTGCGTTTCAGCATTCTCGGCAATGCCGTGAAGCTGTCCGGTTCGCCGCGCCGCATGAATATCGGTGACGATTCCCTGATCGAAATAGACAGCTGACCGGCCCTGGCCGGCCCGCTTTCCAAAACGGCGGAAAAGGGCACGGCCTAATCGATGACGGGGCGTATCTCCGAACGCTCCGGATCGCCACTATCTTCCGTAGCGAGCCATCGGGTTTGCCGGGGTGGCGGCGCGGCCAGGCACAAGCCAAGATAGATGGCGGCAGCCAGGTCGAGTTCTTCCAGGGAAACCTGTTCGCTCCAGGTGTGGGCGGTTTCCAGGGCGCCAGGTCCCAGCAGCAGGGGATGGCAGCCTTTTTCAAAGAAAAGATTGCCGTCCGAATGGGAACGGAAAGCCGTGAATGCCAGCGGCCGTTCCAGACGGGAATATATGCCGGGCAGTGTGTGACCCGGCCAGTGGTCGGTGCCGAGATCGTAACCGCGGTTCGCCCAGGGGATATCCACCTCCAGTTCCAGCCCATGGATATGTCGGCTGGCGCTGGCCAGGCGGCGGCGCAGCGTGGTTACGGTTTTTTCGAGATCGAGGGAGGGGGGCAGGTGCAGATCGATCAGGGCTTCGCAACGGTCGGGAACCACGAAGCCGGCCCGGGACGAGTTCATTTCACGGATGGAATAGACGAGCCCCCCGTCAGGTCTGCGCAGCAAAGGTGCGCGGCCCAGGTGCAAAAGCACCTGCAGCATCGACTCGATGGCGTTGTGCCCGTGTTCCGGCAGGGAAGTGTGACTGCGGCGCCCGCTGGTGGTCAGCACTACTTCAAGGTAGCCATAATGTGAAAAGCAGGCCTGCAGACCGGTTGGTTCTCCGATCACCACCCAGGCGGGCCGGTGGTTGGCGAGAAACGCCAGGCTGCCGGCGCCGTCCTCTTCTTCACCCACTGCCAGCAGCAGTCCCACCGAAGGACGCTGCTCGGGCGGCAGGTGTTCCGCCAGGGTCAGAAAGGATTCAATCATGGCCGCGCACCCGGCTTTCATGTCGGCGCTGCCGAGCCCGCAGAGAATACCGCCCTGCTGTCGGGGGCCCCGTTCCTGCAATTCAAAATCGGCCACCGTGTCGACATGCCCGACCAGGTAGAAATCGGGTTCACCCTGTCCCATGATACAGCGCAGGTTGAAGCGGGTTTCGTCGAGACAATCCCGGTGTACCTCGAGCCCCGCGCTTTGCAATATCCCTTCGAGATAGCATTGAATATCCTCCTCCTTGCCCGAGGGAGAATAGATCTCCACCATCTCCCACAGCATACGGTGCAGCCGGTCGCGGCACAGGCGCCCGCGCAATGGTTCCCAACGGTTCAGCATGACGCTCCTATTTTCTGCGCGAGCGTGTCAGGTTGAGACTGAGGTAGACATGCTCGCGCGGGTTGCCGAAGCCCTGTTTGCGGAAAAAGCCGAGAGCTGCTTCATTGTCGGCAGCGGTGTCGACGATGATCATGCGCACGCCCTGCTCCCGCATGCGGCGCCGCAACTCCCGGAACAGCTCGCGGCCGATATGGGCTTTCTGCACCTTCGGTCGCACTCCAAGCCACACCAGGTAGCCGTACTTCCAGGGCCCTCGCTGTTTTTCCACCGTTGTGCCGAGGGCGAAGCCGACAATTGTTTCGTTGAGTTCAGCGACCAGGCACAGTTCACTGTCCGAGTTGAACAGGGTGGTGATTTCATACTCGTCCCAGGTGCGATACAAGGTCGGCGAAAACTCGGCGGTAAAGACTTCCTCGCCGATGTGAAACACCTCGGATAGATCATCAATGGTCATTTCGCGGATCTCGAGTTTGCTTTCCGCTGGAGAAACGGGTGCCGTCATAGGTTTTTCCCTCGTCATTGAAACATCGCCATTCGTATTCTGGTCATCTGTCTTTGTCCGGGTTTTTTGTCTTGGGAGCCAGCCCCTGAATATTATAGCAAATCAAACGATTTGAACCGCTTGCGCGGGCAATGTGTTGCCGTTATGATAACTGCCGGATCGTTCCTGATGCAGCGCGAGGTGTTCATGTCTGAAATGATTATTCAAAGTCTGCCCTATCTGGCGCCACCCCTGCTGGGGGCCATGATCGGTTACGTTACCAATTATATCGCCATCCGGATGCTTTTCAGGCCCTTGCGGGCCTGGCGGATTTTCGGACTGCGCGTGCCTTTGACCCCCGGCATCATCCCCTCCAGGCGGCAGGAACTGGCGCAGCGCATCGGCGACATGGTCGGCAGTCATCTGGTGACCGCCGAAGAGGTGGCCGGGGCGTTGCAAAAGCCAGGCTTCCAGGGCGAGCTGCGCCAGGCGGTCGCCGGCAAGCTCGGCGCTTTGCTCGACAGGGACCTCGGTCCGCTGGCGGAGCTGGTGCCGGACAAGTTCAAGGAGCGTTTTCGGGAATTGACGCAGACCCTGCGCTGGAAGGCGCTCAGGGCGCTGTTTGAATACCTGGAAAGTCAGCCTTTCAGGGTTCGCCTGGAAACCTGGCTGCAAGAAAAGGAAGAAGACCTGCTGGCCAAGGAGCCGGCCCATATGCTCGGTGCCCTGCAGCGCGCCGCCCTTGAGCGCCATCTGCGCCGCAAGGCGGCGGGCTGGCTGCAATCGGAAAAGGTCGCTCGGCAGGCCGGCCAGCTGGTCGACGAACAACTGCAAAAGCTGCTCGAATCGGACCGTCCGTTGCGTGAATTCGTGCCACGGGAACTGTTGGAGGGGGCGCGGCAATGGATCGAGGAAGAGCTGCCCGCCCTGGTGGAGCGGCTGCTGACCCTGCTGCAGGATACGGAAGTTCGTCAACGCATCGCCGAGCGGGCCAGCGAAGCCCTCGCAGAATTCACCGCTTCCCTTGGCATGATGGGTGGCCTGGTATCGGCCTTTCTTACCCCTGACAAGATCGCCAGATACCTGCCGGGTCTGCTCGACCGGGCGGCGCAGGAAATTGAATGTTGTCTGGCGGAGGAACAGAACCGCAGGCGGGTTGTCGAGGTGGTTCGGGAGCGTCTGGAATTGCTTCTGGAAAAGTCCCCGGCCACATTACTGGCCGGCATGTCCTGCGGTCGCATCGCCCGTCTGCGGCGTTTCGTGCGGGCCCGTGTTGTCGTCGCTCTGCGTAGCGATACCGCCGGCAAGGCGGTGGAGACGCTCGTCGATCGGTTGCTCGACCCCCTGCGGCAGCGCCCCCTGGGGCAATTGCTGGCCGATATGCTCCCGCCGGGCGGCCTGCCTGTGGCCCGGCGCGCCCTGCACGAGCGGCTGCTGCACGGGCTGTGTTCGCCGGCGGCGCGGCAGGCGGTCGACAGGGAGTTGGCGAACCTGGTCGAGACCCTGGTTTTCCAGCGTCCCCTGGGGCGCCTCTCGGCGCGCATGTCGAGCGAAGTGCGGCTGGAACTCGAAGACGGATTGACCGCGCAACTGGGTGAAATGCTCTGCAGGGAAGTGCCGCCACTGGTTGATTCCCTGAATGTCCGCCGCATGGTCGAAGACAAGATCAACAGTCTCGATATTCTGGCGGTGGAAGGCCTGCTGCTCGGCATCATGCAGGAGCAGTTCAAATATATCAACCTGTTCGGCGCGCTGTTGGGCGGCATCATCGGTGCGATGAACCTGCTGTTTATCAGTGCCTTCTAGCCATTGAGGCTGGCTTTTTGCCGTCGGCGTTTTTGCCGGAAAGCGCTATCGGCCACCAATTTCGGGTATGCTTTTAAAGTCCACTGCCGGTTATGCGATGAGTGGCTTTACACCGGAAACGCGCTTTTGCACATCGGTTTCGCCCCGATACCGGCGCCGGACCCGTTTCGGGTGGGGGCCAAAACGCAACAAAAACACAACCCGGAAAAGGTGTTCATCCGTTGCGAAGCAGCCAAATGATGAAAATATCCCGTGGCAAATACCGGTTTGCATGGCGTGTCGGCAACCGCTTTCGTCTGCTGGTCGACGGCGACCGTTTCTTCCCCGTGATGCAGGACAGCATCGCCGCCGCGCGTCGGTATGTGCTGCTGGAAATGTACCTTTGCGAATCGGGCAAGGTTGTTGACCGTTTCGTGGAGCGATTGCAGGCTGCCGCCCGGCGCGGTGTGCGGGTCTGCGTGCTGCTCGATGCTTACGGCGCTCTGGGGTTGCGCCGCAGTGACCGCAAACGGCTCACTGATGCCGGCGTGGAACTGGCTTTTTACAACCCGTTGGGTTTTTTCCGCTGGCGCAGCAACCTGTTTCGCGATCATCGCAAACTGCTGCTTGTCGATGGCGAGGTCGGTTTCACCGGCGGCACCGGCTTGACGGATGCTTTCGATCCCGGTGTGGCTTCCGGATCCTGGTGGCACGAGGCGATGCTGGAAATTCGCGGCCCCTGCCTGGGCGACTGGCAGGCGCTTTTTGCCCGCACCTGGAACCGCTGGGCGCAAAGCCCGCTTTCCGAGGTGCCCGGCGGTTCCTGGGCCCAGGATGAGGGCGGCCGGGGCCGGGTTACCCTGCAGAGGGGCATCAAGGGCCGTTCTGAAATCATCCGGTCCTATGTGCGTCAGATACGCCGCGCGCGCAGCCGGGTCTGGATGGCGACGGCCTATTTCGTGCCGTCCTGGAAGTTGCGTCAGTGCCTGCGCCGCAGTGCCCGCGAGGGCAGGGATGTGCGGCTGCTGTTGCCCGGTGCCCTGAACGATCATCCGGCCGTCTGGTACATGGGCCGGCGCTACTATCACCGCCTGCTGAAGTCCGGCGTCAGGATTTTTGAATACCAGCCACGGTTTACCCATTACAAGATGTTGATGTGTGATGATTGGGTCAGCTTCGGCTCCTGCAATGCGGATGCCTGGAATTATCGCTGGAACCTCGAGGCCAACCAGGAGGCCGTGGATGCCTCTCTGAGCACGCAGGCAGCTGCATTACTGGAAACCGATTTCGGTCGCAGTGTGGAAATCCGGCTGGAAGACTGGGTGATGCGTTCCTGGCGCAAAAGGCTGCGGGAGTGGTTCTGGGGCAAGGTGCAGGCTTTGCTGGGCTGGTTCAGTGACCGGAAGCGGCGTATCGGAGAGGATGACCCCTTTTGATGGGGCCGTTTCACTTTTGTCCCGTACTTTCCCGACCTGAGCTCCGCAGGCGGTTGAAAAACCGCCTGCAGAGCCGCGGAGAGGTTGACGGCTGCCGTCACCAGTTCCAGTCGATGCCGGCATTGGCCATGTGCAGGTTGCGGTTCCTGCCGTTTTCGAAACCGAAATTTTCCACCCGGTCGAATGCATAGTCGAAGCGCAGGGTAAGTTTTGGCGAGCAGTGCCACTCCATGGCCAGCCCTGGCCTGAAATGTTTTTCCGCCGTGCCGATACCGGCGGAACGTTTCTGGTGATCAAAGTTGAACGCCAGCCTCAGACCGAGGGGGAAATAAGCCTCCAGTTCGGCGAAATAATCCTCGGCGGTGCCGCCCATGGCATGCCCCATGATCTTTTGCTGGTAGGTGTAGCCGGAGGTGTAGAGGCCGTGGCGGTACCAGATATTGCTGTCGAGGCTGGTGTCGGCATACTCCAGGCGCAGGCTCAAACGTCCGCTGGGTTCGATCTGGGGCAGATAGAGCCCGGCCAGATAGGCTTTTTTGGAGAAGAACGGAATAAACCCGGCAAAGTCGGCCTGGTCCTCGCCGCCGAGTTCGCCGTACAGTTCGGCATTCCATAAAAACGGCAGCTTGACCCGCGCATCGATGGCGGCTACCGAATTGCTGGTGTCCTCGTCGCCACTGAGATTTTCGCCGCCGATAATGGTCAGAAAGTCGTCAAAGTCGATGCCCGGCCGCCCCTTGCCGCCGAACATGACGGTGCGGCACAGGCCCAGTTCCAGCCAGGAGGTCGGCTTGAGTCCAAGGCGCATGCCCCCGAAATACGGCTCCTCCACGACGCGGTCGTCATCGAGACGCGCCACAAACAGGTCGAAGCGGAACGGTCCCAGGTATTTGAAAACCCAGGGCAGGATCACCGGCGTGGGGTTGGTGAGCCGGATCATGTCCAACGGATCGGCGTTGTTGGTGAGCACCAGAGAGCCGTTGCGGCCTTGCCCCCACCACAGGGATTGACGGCCAACGGACAGGTCGACCGGGCCCAGACCCAGGGTCAGGCTGCCGCCACGCAGACGGATGCCGGTGTTGCCATCTTCCTGGGCTCGCAGTAGCGGACGCCATTCGGCCAGCAGCCAGCGTCCCAGTCGCGCATCACCGGCAAGGGTGACTTCAAGGTTGTGGTTTTCACTGTAATCGAGACCATCATGGTTGGTGATCAGCGAAAATTGCCGGGCGTTGGTGCCGGGATACAAGGAATCGGCGCCATCCCGCAACACATAGTCAAATTGCATTTCGCGGATCGGTTTGAAATAGCTGCCGGCTTTTCCCGGTCCATTGCGTTGTTCCTGAATTTCCTGGCGAAATTCGGTTTTAAGACGGGCCACCAGTTCCCGGGCAACGGGGGGCAGAATCCTGTCCCGACCGGCTTCGATGACCTCGATGGTCTGGCGGGCGGCTTCGGCTCTGCTGAAGGGGCGGTCTCCCTGCAGGGCGGTGTCGACCAGGCTCATCCCCGCCAGTTTGTCCAGGGCAGGGTAAATCCAGCTGTCGAGGGGGATAGCGGGACTCGGCGCGGCGGCAGCGGGGAGGGCCCACAGCAACAACAGGGCCAGGGTCATGATCCAGCGTCGTGACATGAAAAAAGCCTCCTTTTAGCCCCTGGTGGCGAGGCAAGCAATAACAACGGCAACACGGCGGCTGCAGGGGTGTCGAGCGGTACGACCGACGGAACTCTGCTTTTCCGCAGAGCTATGGATGGGGTTTTGCTAGCACAATTTTTTAAAAAAAGCAAACAAAAGCCCTGGCCACGGGTGGCTGGAAGCTTGTTTCCAGGCGCTTCGAAAATCAAAGCGTAACCTGCTGCAACGGGCCGACAATGATTGGCAACAAAGGGGTACCGATGAAAAAAATCCTGATTCCGCTGTTTGTCATCCTGATGCTGGCGGCAGGTTTCGCTCTCTGGCATCTGCGCCGGCCGAAAGCGCCGGTCGAGGTTCTGGAAACGATGGCGGTCGATCGCGGAAAAGTCAGGCAGGTGCTGGAGCAGACCGGCATCGTCAAGGCCCAGGTCGGTGCTATTGTCAAAATCGGCGCGCGCGCCACCGGCACCATCGAAAAGATGCTGGTGCAGGTCGGGGATCCGGTAATCAAAGGGCAGCTGGTGGCCCGCATTGACAGTCGCGAGATCCGTTCCCAGGTCGCCGAGGCCCGCGCCCGTTTGCAGGCCGACGAGGCCGAGCTGCGGCGGGTGCAGCGTGTCGACCCGTTGCATATCGAGGAAGCCCGCGCCGAGCTGGCGCTTTCCCGGGCCCAGGCTGAATATCTGCGCAGCAACTACCGGCGTGTCGAGGCTTTGGCGGCGGAGGGAGTGGTTTCCCGGGACGAACTGGAAAAGGTCCGCCAGCTGGCCGAAGTCGAAACAGGTCGTGAGTCCGCGCGCCGCACGGCCCTGGAGCGGCTGCAGCGGGAATTCGAGGAGAACCTGCGCCGGGCGGAACTGGCGGTGCGGGTTACCCGGGCCAATCTCGAAGCTCTTCAAGTGCGTCTTTCCTATACGGATATCCACAGTCCCATCGATGGCGTGGTCAGCCAGGTGACCGCTCAGGAGGGTGAAACCATCGTTGCCGGGCTGCAGGTCGCCAACCTGATTACGGTGCTCGATACCTCCCGGCTCGAGATGTGGATCTATGTCGACGAGACGGATATCGGTCATGTCAAGCTTGGACAGACCGCCGAGTTCAGTGTCGATGCCTACCCCGACAAAGTGTTTCGCGGGACCATACAGGCGGTTTATCCCGAGCCGGAAATCCGCGAAAACATCGTTTATTACAAAGCCCTGGTGGCTGTTTCCAAAACGGAAGCCGCCTGGCTGCGTCCGGAAATGACGACCCAGGTACAGATCGTGGTGGCGGAAAAAGACCAGGTTCTGCGGTTGCCCAACACCGCCCTGAAATGGGTCGATTCCCGCCAGGTGGTGTTTCATGTACAGCCCGACGGTAGCGTGCGGGAAGTCTCGCCCAGGCTTGGTCTCACCGGTCTGCAGGAGAGTGAGCTTCTCGGGGGGCTGCAGGAAGGCGATCTGGTGGCGACCCAGGTGGTGCTTGGCGCCGCTGACGGCAAACGGGGAGGCGGGCCATGAGCGATCCGCAGCCTGTCATCCGGTTGCATGCCATCGAGAAGACGTTCATGCTGGGCGATCTGAGTGTCGAAGTGCTCAAAGGCGTCAGCCTTGCCATCGACCCCGGCGAGTTTGTGGCTTTGCGTGGTGCTTCCGGTTCGGGCAAATCGACACTGATGCATATCCTCGGGCTGCTGGATCGCCCTTCCGGCGGCCAATATTATCTGCAGGGCGAGGACGTCGCCGGGCTGCCCGACGATCGTCTCAGCGAGCTGCGCAACAGACTGTTCGGCTTCATCTTTCAGACCTTTTATCTGATCCCCTACATTTCCGCCCTCGACAACGTCATGCTGCCGGGACTTTACGGCACCACCCCGGCACGGCGCCTGCGACAGCAAGCGGAGCGGCTGTTGTGCCAGGTCGGACTTGAGGAACGCATGCATTTCCGCCCGGGACAACTTTCCGGCGGTCAGCAGCAGCGGGTCGCCATGGCCCGTGCGCTGCTCAACGATCCCCAGGTGGTGCTGGCGGACGAGCCGACCGGCCAGCTCGACTCCACCACCAGCACGGAAATCATGGCCTTGCTGCAGTCGATCCACGCCCAGGGGCGCACCGTGGTGCTTGTCACTCACGACGCCGCCACGGCCGGCTACGCCGGACGGCAGATCGTGCTGAGTGATGGACATGTCCAGGCTGGCTGAAATATTGACTGTTGCCTGGCGATGCGCAGGCATGGCGTGGCATGCCTTGCGCGCGGCCAGGGTCCGCAGCCTGTTCGTGATAGCGGGGGTGGCCCTCGGTATCGCTTCTTTGACTGTCATTGTGGCCGCTGTCGATGGTGCCGAGCGCAAGGCCAACGAGATGGTGCGGGTGTTCGGCCCCGACGCTGCGCTGGTGCTGGGCGGCAATATCGAAAGTCGGGCCGTGGGTCAGCGCACCCTGACCCTTTCCTACGAGGATGCGGCGGCGCTGAGACGGTCTTTGCCGGGGGTCTACCTGGTGGTCCCCATGCGCGCCAAAAGCAATGTGCAGGTCCGTTACGGCGGGCGCGTCACCCAGGTTCCCGTGGTGGTCGGTACCACGGAAAGTTACGCCCGGGCCTGGGACTGGCCGCTGACGGAGGGGCGGGACCTGACCAGGGATGATCTGCGGCAGGGCGCCAGAGTCGGCCTGATCGGCGATACGATCGCCCGTGAACTGTTCGGCGACGAATCGCCGATCGGTCGTACCGTACTGATGGATCGGTTCCCTCTGCAGATTGTCGGCCGGTTGAGTTATCGCGGCGTGGTGGGTGGCGGCGGGGCCATCGACGACCGTATCATCATCCCCATTACCACCCTGACCCGGCGTTTCAACCTGGACCGCAAATACTTTCGCGCCCTGCGCGTCAAATTCCATCACCCGGAATCCATGCCGCGGCATGTCGCCAATATGCGCAGCCTGTTGCGCCATCTGCACGGCCTGCGGCCGGAAGAAATGGACGATTTCAGCATCCTTACCGCCGACGAGATTCTGAAATTTCTGTCGACATTCAAGGGGGGGCTGGTGCTGTTTCTCGGTGTGACCGCCCTGGTGGCCATGGTGGTCGGGGGTTTTGTGCTGGCCAATCTGTTTTATCTCGGTGTCGATGAGCGCCGCTCGGAAATCGGACTGAAAATGGCGCTTGGGGCACCGCGCTGGGCGATATTGACGCAGATTCTTCTGGAGGCGGTGATCCTGACATCGATTGGCGCGCTGTTCGGCATGGGGTTGGGCATGGCCATGGGGCAGTTGCTGGCGCGGCTGGAAATCCTGCAAATCCTGTTTTCCTGGAAAGTTTTCGGTTTTTCGCTGACTGCCTCACTGGTCATCGGTTTGCTGTTCGGTCTCAAGCCGGCGCGGCGCGCGGCATCCCTGTCGCCCATCGATGCCCTCAAAGGCAACGGCTGAGCATAGACGGCGTGGAGCAAGGGCATGCTGCTTAGCATTAAAATTGCACTGGCATCACTACGTGCCCATCGTCTGCGGACCCTTCTGGCCATGCTCGGCGTGATGCTTGGCGCCCTGGCCCTGACCGGTGTGCAGCACATCTCCCGCGCCATGCTGCTCAAGGCCGAGCAGGAAACCGCCAAGCTCGGCAGCAATCTGTTCATGGCCCGCACCGGTCAGCTCGCCTTTCGGCCCGGCCGATCGGGCAGAGTGCGCCATGAAGCGACCACCTTTACGCTGCAGGATGCCCGGGATCTGGCCCGGGCGCTGCCCGCGGTGCGCAAGTCGGCACCGTTTGTCAGCGTCACCCTGCCGATACGCTCGGGCAACCTGAGCATCAACTGCCAGCTGGTGGCCACCTGGCCCGACTATCGGTGGGTGCGCAACGCCGTGCCCGAAGTCGGGCGTTTTCTTTCCGCCGCCGACGAAAACCGCCGTGCCAGGGTTTGCGTGCTGGGGGCCAGTATTGCCAGGCGCCTGTTCGGCAGGTCGCGGGCCGCCCTCGGACAACCGGTATTTTTTCATCGGGCGATGCTGCGGGTGGTGGGGGTGATGCAACCCAAAGGCGCCGATATCGCGGGTGCCGATCAGGACGAACAGGTATTTGTGCCGATGGACACCTATCTGCGCCGCATGAGCAACCAGACCTGGCTCAGCGGGGTGTATCTGCAGCTTGGCGACGAAGCCGATATTTCCGCGGCCAAACAATCCGCCGCCGAAATTCTGCGGCGCAACCATCGCATCGGCCCCGGAGAAGAGGACGATTTTTCCGTCCTGACCGCAAAGGACACCATGGAGGTCCAGCAGCAGGCCCTGAACCTGGTCGGTACCCTCGGTCTTATCAGCTCCTCGGTATCGTTTACCGTTGGCGGTCTCGGCATTCTATCCATCATGGTGCTGCTGGTTCGCGCCCGGCGACTGGAAATCGGCGTAAGACGGGCGGTGGGCGCCCGGCGGCGTGATATCGTGGGCCAGTTTTTGCTGGAGGCGGCCATGATGGCGATGGCCGGCGGTCTTTCAGGCGTTGGGCTCGCATTGGGACTGGTGCTGCTGGTCTGCCGGATCGGCGGACTGCCTTATGTCCTCGAGCCGTCTCTGGTGTTGCTGGCATTGGCCGGTTCGGCGCTGCTGGGGCTTGTTGCGGGGGCCTATCCGGCCTGGCAGGCGGCGCAGGTCGAGATCCTCGAAGTGTTGAAAAGTGAGTGAGGTTTGAGTGCCGAGGCTGGTGCATAAAACCGGGGGCGCACGGGATTACCAACCGGATGCGCCCCCGTGAGGAATCAGGCCCCTTGCAGCGATCGATGTGCGGCTTCGATGGTGCGATCGATGTCTTCGGGGGTATGCGCCAGGCTCACGAACCCTGCTTCGAACTGGGATGGCGCCAGGTTCACGCCGTTATCCAGCATGTTTCCGAAAAAGGTTGCAAAAACCCTGGTGTCGCTGGCTCTGGCATCGGCAAAGGAGCGCACCGGGCCGGCCTGGAAATAACAGCAGAACATGCTGCCGACCCGCTGCAGGCAGGCCGGTACACCGGCCGCTGTCGCTGCCTGCCGCAGTCCTTCGGCCAGGCAGGCGCTGCGTTCTTCCAGTTGCTCGTAAACACCTTCTTCACGCAGCAGTGCCAGGGCGGCGAGGCCGGCGCTCATGGCCAGGGGGTTTCCCGACAGGGTGCCAGCCTGGTAAACACCGCCTTCCGGTGCCAGTTGCCGCATGATATCGCGGCGTCCTCCGAAAGCTCCCACCGGCATCCCTCCGCCGATGATCTTGCCCAGGCATACCAGATCACCCTTCACCCCGTAAAGTTGCTGAGCGCCGCCGTAGGCGACCCGAAACCCGGTCATCACTTCGTCGACAATCAGCAGCATGCCGTGCCGGTCGCACAAATCGCGCAGCCCGCTCAAAAAGCCCGGCTGCGGTGGAACGCAGCCCATGTTGCCGGCGATCGGTTCCAGAATAATGGCCGCCAGGTCGGCCTTGTGCTCCTCCACGAGGGCCTTGACCCGGTCGAGGTCGTTGAAAGGCGCGGTCAGGGTATGGCGGGCGAAATCCGCCGGCACCCCCGGCGAGGCCGGTATGCCGAAGGTAGCCACGCCGCTGCCGGCTTCCACCAGCAGGCTGTCGGCGTGGCCGTGATAACATCCCTCGAACTTCAGAATCTTGTTGCGGGCGGTAAAGCCGCGCGCCAGGCGGATGGCGCTCATGGCCGCTTCGGTGCCGGATGAAACCATGCGCACCTGTTCCATATTGGGGAACGCGGCGCAGACCTGTTCGGCCAGATCGATCTCCAGGGCGGTGGGGGCACCGTAGGAGGTGCCGCGTCCGGCCGCCTTGCGGATCGCCTCGACGATTTTGGGGTGGCTGTGTCCGGCTATCATCGGCCCCCAGGAGCCGACATAGTCGATATACCTGTTGCCGTCGGCATCGATCAGGGTGCTGCCTTCTGCCCTGTCGATGAACAAAGGATGGCGGCCGACGGCTTTGAAAGCACGAACCGGGCTGTTGACACCGCCGGGAATGACCCGGTTCGCCCGTTGGAAGAGTTCAAGGGATCGGGAGCAGGGCATGGCAAACCTTTTCTGTAGAAAAAAACGATAAACCACAGACGCATCTTCGCGTTTTGACTATCACGCGTTTAAAAGCCTGTCAAGGACGGATCTTTTGCAGCTGGCTTGCGAGCAGGAATTAGAAATTGCCTTGAATCCGGGGCTGCGGTAAGCTTTCCTGGCCCGGGCGGACCATCCGCCGGCTGGAGGAGCCTCATGAAAGACCTTCTTCTGATACTTTTCGGAGCGGTTTTCGTCAACAATTTCGTCCTGGCGCGTTTTTTGGGACTGTGTCCTTTTCTCGGCGTGTCCCGCAAGCTGGAAACCGCGCTTGGCATGGGCATGGCTGTTACCTTCGTGATGGTGGCGGCGAGCGCGTGCACCTGGTTGCTGCACTACCTGGTGCTGGCGCCATGCGACCTGGGTTATCTGCAGACCATCGCCTTTGTCCTGGTTATCGCCACCCTGGTGCAGATGGTGGAAATGATCGTGCGCAAGTCGTCGCCGGTCCTGTATCAGGCGCTCGGTATCTTTTTACCGCTGATTACCACCAATTGCGCGGTTCTGGGCCTGGCGGTTCTCAACATTCAGGAAAATTACAGTTTCGTGCAGAGCCTGGTGTTCGCCTTTGGCGCGGCCGCCGGTTTTACGCTTGCCCTGGCGCTGTATGCCGGGCTTCGGGAACGTCTGGTTTTGTGCCCGGTCCCGGCGGCGTTTCGCGGTACGCCCATCGAGCTGATCACGGCCGGCCTGCTGGCGCTGGCATTCATGGGATTTGCAGGGATGGTGCAGGCTTGAAAGCGGTGCGGATATGATTGCCGCGACGGTCGTTCTCGGAGGTCTTGGCTGCCTTGCCGCCTTGCTGCTGGCCACCGCCTCCCGGCGTTTTTCGGTGCGAACCGATCCCCGCCATACGGCCTTGCTGGAAGTGCTGGCCGGCTCCAATTGCGGGGCCTGTGGTTATCCCGGGTGCGATGCCTATGCCCGTGCCTTGCTTGCGGGCACAGCGGCTCCCGATCTGTGCCGGCCGGGTGGAACGGAAACGCTGGTACGCATCGGCGCGATTCTGAATATTGCGACGACTCCCCGCCAGTCGCAGGTGGCCGTGGTTCGCTGTCAGGGAGGGCGGCAGCAGGCGCGGCCCAAGTACGATTATCGGGGATTGCACGATTGCCGCGCCGCGCAGAAGCTTGCCCAGGGGCCAAAGTTATGCCCTGCCGGCTGCCTGGGGCTGGGCAGTTGCGTGGAAATTTGTCCTTTTGATGCCCTGTTCATCGATGATCGTGGCCTGGCTGCGGTAGACCGCGGCCGCTGTACCGGATGCGGTCTTTGTGTGTCTGTCTGCCCGCGGCAAGTGCTGACTCTCGCTCCGGCCGAGGCCACGGTGCACGTCCTGTGCAACAGCCATGACCCCGGTGGCAAGGTCAAAACGTATTGCGAGGCGGGGTGTATCGGCTGCCGACTATGTCTCAAAACGGCGCCCGGCTGTTTCATGATGGAGGATTTCCTGGCGGTGGTCCGTTACGGAAAGGAAGACGCCGTCACGCTGGCCGCGGCTGCGCGGCGTTGTCCCACTCATTGTATTCGGGAGATTGCCGGCACGCCCGCCGCTGGCAATGTTTCGCCGGAGCAGGTGCTCTGATGGCGCGGGGTTTTCCAGGCGGTATCCATCCGCTATCGCATAAATCGGCGACCGCCGATATCCCCAGTGAAACCTGTCCGTTGCCCGATGAACTGGTGATTCCGCTGGCGCAGCATGTTGGCTCTCCCGCCAGTGTCTGCGTCCTTGCCGGTCAGAGGGTGACGCGGGGGCAAACGATCGGCCGTGCCAACGGTTTTGTTTCGGTACCGGTACATGCCCCCACCTCGGGGCTTGTCACAGCGGTGGAACCGCGCCCCCATCCTTGCGGGGCACAACTGCTCGCGGTGGTTTTGCAACCGGATGGCGACGATGCCTGGGGCGAGGAATATCTTGGTCAGGGGTTTCATGTTCTGACCGTGGAGGCGATGCTCGAGCGTATCCGGGAGGCCGGTGTGGTCGGCATGGGCGGAGCAGCGTTTCCCACCCATGTCAAGCTGGATCCCCCCGAAGGCAAACCGATCGACACGGTGATCGTCAATGCCGCGGAGTGCGAGCCCTGGCTGACGGCCGATCGCCGCACGCTGCTGGAACAGCTGGAAAAAGTCCTGACCGGGGTGGAGGTGTTGCAGAAAATTCTGAACGCCAGGCATCTCTGGATCGGATTGGAGGACAACCAGCCGGATACGGCCCAACGGCTGGCTTCCCGCTGTCGCCAGCGTGGCATCAAGCTGGCTGTGCTGCCTGCCCGCTATCCGCAGGGCGCGGAACGGCAGCTGATTTATGCCATCACCGGGCGACGCGTGCCGGCGCGGGGGCTGCCCATGGATGTGGGGGTTCTGGTGCAGAACGTCGGTACCGTGGCCGCTCTGACCGATGCGGTTACCAGGGGGCGGCCTCTTATCGAACGCATGGTGACGGTTGCTGGCGGTTGCGTCGAGAAACCGCGGAACCTGCGGACGCTCATCGGCACGCCTGTCGCGCATCTGCTGGCGTATTGCGGGCTGCGGGATGCGCCGGCCAAGGTTATCATGGGTGGCCCGATGATGGGTGCCGCCCAGCACAGCCTTGCCGTGCCGGTGCTGCGCGGTACCAGCGGCGTGCTGGCGTTTCGCCGGGAGGACCTGGTGGACGGGCAGCCCGGTCCCTGTGTACGCTGTGGTCGCTGTGTCGCGGTCTGCCCCATGCATCTGCTGCCGACCTATATCGCCGATTACGCTCGCCGGGACGAACTGGCGCTGGCGGAACGCTTTGCGGCACGCAACTGCATCGAATGCGGCAGCTGTTCTTACGCCTGTCCGGCCCGCATCCCCCTGGTGCAGTCGATCCGGTATGCCAAAGGAGCGATTCTGGCCCGGCGCAGGAGAAGCTGATCCCATGGATAACCGGGAACATTTGCTGATCGTTTCACCTTCTCCGCACCAGCATTGCGGCCTGACCACCGAGGGCATGATGGCATCGGTTCTTCTGGCCTTGCTGCCGGCGTGCGGCGTTGCCGTCTACCTGTTCGGCCTGCCGGCATTGCGGACCTTGTCCATCTGCGTGGTCACGGCGGTGATCGTGGAGGTTCTGTGGCAAAAGGCCTCCGGAAAACAGCCTTCGTTCCGGGATGGCAGTGCCGCCCTGACCGGGTTGCTGGTGGCTTTTAATCTGCCGCCGTCAAGTCCCTGGTGGCTGGCACTGCTGGGTTCACTGGTTGCCATTGCGGTCGGCAAGCAGGTGTTTGGCGGCCTGGGGCACAATCTTTTCAATCCTGCGCTGGTTGCCCGCGTGGTTCTGCTTGTTTCCTTCCCCTCGTTGATGACCCGCTGGTCGGCGCCACAGCCCGGAAGGTTGCTGGCCGATGCCGTTACTGCGGCAACCCCTCTGGGCGAAATGAAAAGCGCCCTATGGCTCAGCGGCCGTTTGCCGCCGGGAGCGGGGGGTTCGCTGACCGACTATCTGCTTGGCAACATGGCCGGATCCCTGGGGGAGGTTTCGTTTGTGGCGCTTTTGGCCGGTGCTCTGTATCTGCTCTGGCGCCGCGTGATCAGCTGGCATATTCCGGTCAGTTACCTTGCCACGGTAACCATCCTGTCCGGCCTTTTCTGGCTGGCCGATCCGACCCGTTTTGCGCATCCAGGCGTGCATCTTTTGACCGGAGGATTGATGCTGGGGGCGTGTTTCATGGCGACCGATCTGGTGACGTCGCCTTTAACCGGGCGCGGCATGCTTCTGTACGGGTGTGGCTGCGGGCTCCTCACCCTGTCGATACGCCTGTTCGGAAGCTATCCCGAAGGCGTGGCTTTCTCGATTCTTTTCATGAACGCCACAACACCTCTTATAGACCGCTACCTGGTGCCGCGTCCTTTCGGCTCCCCCAGAACATGGGGGACGCCATGAAGGAGAGTTTGCGCTACGTGGTGGTTCTGACGCTGATTACTTCCCTGTCCGGCCTGTTGCTGGGAGTGACCGAACGCTGTACCCGCGAACCGATCGAAAAACAGCAGGCCGGTCAGCAGCTGGCCGCCCTGCGAGCGGTGCTGCCGCCGGTGGATAACGCTCCGGATGAGGATTCGGTGACGCTTGCCGATGGATCGGCGCGGCGCACCGTCTATTATCGCGGGCGCCGCCAGGGGCGTATTGTCGGAGTTGCGTTCAGAGTGACATCGGATAAGGGATATGCCGGGCCCATCGCCATCATGATTGGCGTTGCGCCGGACGGAACCCTCACCGGGCTGGAAATTCTGCAGCAGAACGAGACGCCGGGATTGGGAAACCGCATTGTTGCGTCGGAATTTCGGGATCTTTTTGTCGGCAAGGGATTGAACGGTTATCGCTGGCGGGTACGCAAGGATGGTGGCGATTTCGATCAGATCAGCGGCGCCACAATTTCCTCGCGGGCCGTGGTGGAAGGGGTTGCCGAGGGGCTGGAGCGGTTTCGTCGCCATGCCGGAGTCATTCTCGCGGATAGCGGAGAGCGGCCATGAGCCATGCGGATGTTTTCGTCAGGGGGATTTGGAGCAACAACGCGGTTTTCAAACTGGTGCTCGGCATGTGCCCGACCCTTGCAGTTACCACCACCGCCGGCAATGGTCTGGGGATGGGCCTGGCCACCACGTTTGTGCTGTTGTGTTCCAATGCAGCGGTATCGGCGCTGCGCCACCTTATTCCCTCCAAAATCCGCATACCCTGTTTTATCGTCGTCATCGCAACGTTTGTCTCCATTGTACAGTTGCTCATGGAGGCTTATGTGTTCGCGCTGTATCAGGCCTTGGGCATTTTCATTCCGCTGATCGTGGTCAATTGCCTGATCCTCGGTCGCGCGGAGGCCTTTGCCTGTCGCCGCCGGGTGTGGGAAGCCGCGGCCGATGGTGCCGGCATGGGGCTGGGATTCACCCTGGCCCTGGTCTTGCTCGGAGCGGCGAGGGAGCTGTTGGGCAGCGGCAGCCTGTTTGGTTTGGGCGTTCCGGGCCTGCAGCAGGCGCTGCCACCGGTGTTGTTGCTGGTGCTCCCGCCCGGTGCTTTTCTGGCACTGGGGTTCCTGCTTGCGGCGATCAATGGTTGCAGAAACCGCAGGATGCCTCCAGGTAAACCTTGAAGGGACAGGCTGCAGCGCCGGCCTTGCCGCGGACGATTATGGATCTTACTGATTTTGCAACCCGTATTTCTTGATCTTGCGATGCAGGGTGTTGCGGGCGATACCAAGGGAGCGGGCAGCTTCGGTGATGTTCCAGCGGTGCTGCAACAGGGTGCGTTTGATGGAGGCAGCCTCCGAGTCCCGCAATGCCTCGCTACCAGATGAGGAAAGCCCTTTCTGACGCATGACGGCATACAGGTTGGCTTCGAGCCCCCGCAGGGAATTCAGCAACTGGGTCAATTCGCCGTCTGAAAGCTGGGACAATGCCTCCGGAGTGCCGTAATGTTCCCAGAATCTTTCCATCGGCGGTTGGGCTTGGTGCGACGAGACTTCGCAGGCGGGTGCGGCGGTCATGGCCTGTTGCCCGTTTTGCGCGGCCGAACGCGGTTTGCTGGCGGTCAGCTTGCCGGAAAAATGTTCGGGAAGAATGACCTTGCCGTCGCACAACGCTACCGCCTGGCGCAGCGTGTTGGAAAGTTCGCGGATATTGCCCGGCCAGTCGTACTGGCACAGCAAATCGAGGATTTCCTCCGAGAGGGTGAGGGTCGGGTTGAACTGCTTGACGAAATATCTGGCCAGCATTGGAATGTCCTGCGCCCGGGAACGCAATGGCGGGATGACCAGCTTGACCACGTTGAGACGGTAAAAAAGGTCTTCGCGAAACTCCCGCCGCAGCATGGCCTCTTCCAGGTCGACGTTGGACGCTGAAATCACCCGAACGTCGCAATGGATCTGCTTTTCCCCGCCCAGGCGCATGAATTCCCCTGTTTCCAGCACGCGCAGCAACTTGACCTGAATGGCCAGGCTGGCCTCGCCGATTTCATCGAGAAACAGGGTTCCCTTGTTGGCCATCTCAAAAATGCCACGGCGCATGTTGCCGGCGCCGGTGAAGGACCCGCGTTCGTGGCCGAAAAGTTCGCTTTCCAGCAGGTTGTCCGACAGGGCCCCGCAGTTGATGGGGATAAACATCTGATCGGAGCGGGCCGAAGCCGTATGAATGAATCGTGCCAGCACTTCCTTGCCGGTGCCGGTTTCACCCTGAATCAGGACGCTGATGTCTTTCGGCGCAATTTTGTAGGCCAGGGAGACGAGATGCCGCATGTCGGGGCAGTTGCCGACCAGGAATCCGGTCGATTTGGCCAGCTCACTCCATTCCTCCTCTTCTTCCCTGGGGCCCTGGCAGCTGACCGCGGTGGCTTTTTCGATCAGCCTTTCGATAAGCTTGATGTCTTCAAAGGGTTTTTCCAGATATTCGTAAGCGCCCAGTTGCATGGCCTGCACTGCGGTTTTGATGGTGCTGAAGCCGGTCATGATAATGACCTCGCAGGCAGGCTGCCGCGCCTTGATATGTTTCAACAGGGTCAGGCCGTCGGTGTCTGGCAGCTTCAGGTCTACCATGGCCACGTTGTAGGTGCCGCAGTCCAGAGCCCGCAGCGCTTCCTCTTCATTGACCGCGGTAACGGTCCGATATCCTTTTCTTTGCAGCAGACGCCGGAAAAATGTACAGACAGATTCCTCGTCATCGATGATCAGGACACTTACCTTTGACAAGATTACACCACCTTTGGATTTAGATATTCAAATCGTAAGCCGGACCTTTTTTGACCGGCAGGCGCAGTGAAAAACAGCTGCCCTGGCCGCAGGTGCTTTCCACTTCCAGAGAGCCTCCGTGTGCTTCGGCAATGCCCAGGCTGACGGACAGCCCCAGCCCGGTTCCTTTGGATTCTTCCTTGCTGGTATAAAAGGGCGTGAACACCCGCTGCAGGTTTTTCGCCGGGATCCCTATGCCGTTGTCTTTTACAGAAATAATGATCCACTGTCCATTGCTATTGCATTCACAGCGTGATGTCACTTCGATGATCTTTTCACGGTCGACGCCAGCCAGGGCATCCCTGGCATTGATGAGAAGATTGGTCAGAACCTGCTGAATCTGACGCCCGTTAGCCTTGGTAAAGGGCAGATTGGGATCAAGGTTTTTGCAGACGCTGATCTGATTGCGATCGATCTGATAATAGATGAGGTGCAGGACGCGTTCGATTTCCTCGTTGATGTCCGTTTCCGCCATGGGCAGGTGGTCCTGGCGGGAAAAAGTCAGCAGATTCTGAATAATACGCTTGCAGCGCAGGCCGCAGTTGACGATGTCTTCCAGCGGTTCGCGGATTTCCCGGTGATTTTCAAACTCGCGATGAATCAGCTGCGCGGTACCGATGATCACGGTCATGGGACTGTTGAGTTCATGCGCGACGCCGGCAGCCATTTCGCCGATGGCGGCAAGTCGTGCCGAATGCATGAGCTTGGCCTCCATGTTGGTTTTTTGCGTGACATCCTTGATGATGTGGGTAATGGCGGTGAGGCGTCGGTTTTCATCCAGGACCGGATAATAGAAGAGGTCGAGGACCAGGCCGGAATCGGTTTCCAGCCGCTTGAAAACCGGTTTGGGATCCTTCTTGAGCGTTTCCATGGGGCATCCCTCGCAGGGGACGTCACGGCCGTAAAGACGCGCATAGCACTTCATTCCTCTGGCGCCCGCCTGATCCGAAACCATTTCAGGCATTTGCCGGCCGTTGTCGAGCAAAATATTGTAGTCCGGGTCCAGCAGCAGAATCGGGTCGGTGACGGCCTTGAAAGTGGCTTCCCAGCCCTGCTGCGCCCGGGATACCTCCTTGTAGAGGCGGGCATTCTGGATGCTGATGGTCAGGTGGTCCGCAAGGTGTTGCAGAAACCCGAGCTCTTCTTTGGCATAGGCATTTTTCTGGGTGCTCCCGACCAGCAGAAGCCCCTGAATGGCGGTGCGCATGAACAGAGGTGCGATGGCCATGCAGCGCAGATCCCTGGCCAGCTCCGGATAGACCCTGAAAAATGGATCGGCGGTCTGTGCCGGCTCGTACATGCGCACCTTGCCAGTGCGCATCGCATCCCAGACAAAGGAACCGGCAGGGATAACCGGCAGCCGTCGCGGCTTCAGGGGGATCACGGCGCGCATGCTGAGATCGTCTCCCCGCAGCAGCGCCAGGGCCAGGAAGTCGCAGGGCAAGGCGCGGTGCAATTGCCGGTAGGCCCTCTCGATCATATCTTCGGTGGACATCTCAAGGTTGATGTCCCTGGAAAGTTGATGGAGGATTTCAAGTCTGCTGTTCTGTTTGAGGATTTCCGCATTTCGCTTTTTGAGTTCGACGTAATAATTCAGCTTCGAGGAGTTGACCCCCGTCAGATTCTCAATAAGCGATTTTTTATCGAGCATGGTCCCGACCGTTGCAAAAGTGGATTGGCATGAAGTTGTGCATAAATCCGGCAGGTTACGGGAACGTGCGAAGGACGTTCTTCCCGCCTGCCGGGTAACCGGCGTCCTAAAAAGCCTTGAGAAACAACTGTTCGATATCCTCGGCGGTCGCGTTGCGGGGATTGGTCACCAGACAGGCATCGTTAAGGGCGTTCTGGCTCAGGGTTTTGATGCTTTCCTTTTTCAGGCCGACATCGGCCAGGCTTTTGTGCAGGCCGATGTCCCTTGTCAGCCTGCGCACCGCCTCGATGGCCTGTTCCGAGAGATCCTCGCATCGATCCTGATCCGTTGCGGAAGCCTCGATCTGTCGGGCTATTTGCGTAAACTTCTGGCGGCATTCGGGAAGATTGAACTGCATGACATGGGGCAGCAAAGTGGCATTGGTCTCGCCGTGATGGGTGTCCAAAAGGCCGTCGATCTGGTGCGTCATGGCATGCCCGGCGCCCAGGATTGCATTCGAAAAGGCTATGCCGGCATTGAGGCTGGCCATGGCCATGTTGTTGTTTGCCTCGGCGTCATGGCGGTCGAACACCGAGCGCTTGAGGTTGCCGAAGATCAGGCGGATGGCATTGAGGGCGTGAATGTCGGTCAACGGGGTCGCGGCCAGTGAAACATAGGATTCAATAGCATGGGACAGGGCATCGATGCCGGTGGCCGCGGCGAGCCTGGGGGGTTTGGTGTTGAGCAGATCCGGGTCGATGATGGCAATGTCGGGAATCAGTGACTTGGAAATGATCGACATCTTCAATCGGCGCTGGTGGTCAACGATGATGGCGAACTGGCTGACTTCCGAACCGGTACCCGCGGTGCTTGGCACAATCACCATGGGCGGCAGCGGATGGCGGATTCTGTTCACTCCTTCGTAATCCTGCAACTCGCCGCCATTGGTCGCCAGCATGGCGATAGCCTTGGCGGTATCCGCCGGGCTGCCGCCTCCCACGGCCACCAGCGCATCGCACCGGGACCGCAGGTAGTGGGTGACCCCTTCGGCGACTTCAAAGTCCTTGGGATTGGATGTGATGGAGGAAAAAATTTCGTATTCCAGCCCGGCGGTACGCAGATAGTGCAGCGCCTTGTCGACCCAGCCGGCTTCGATAAGCCCCTGGTCCGTGACGACGAAGACCTTGGACGCACCACTGCGCGCGGCACTATCTCCGATCTGGCTGAGTGCCCCCTGCCCGAAAATGATTTCCGGCGTGACGAATTTCCGAATGCTCACGGCATCTCCCTCAGGGTACGGGTTCATCACTGGTCCAGCCGACGGTGGAATGTTTCGGTGGTGCCGGGTTTATCACAAGGAGGCTCGAACCCGCCCCGATGCAAACAGAAACGGGGCATTCCATCGCAAACGTCAACCGAAACGGCCGTATGACGTTTACAGTATAGTGATTCGGCAGTTGGAGTCAAAACAAACTTTTTCAAAGCCGGAAGCCAAAGCATGCAATATCAAAGTAAAAACCGTTCATTCCATCCTCCGGGCGGGTCGCGTCGCCAGGCGGAGGCCGCCGGAAACGCGATATGAAAAACACGCCCGCGTTTAGGGACGTCAGAACGCTTCCATGGCGATATGGGGACTCAGCATGTGGACCTTGACGACATCGCCTACATTAAAGGAATCCTTGTGCTCCGGCAGCAGGGCCAGAGCATCGGCACGCACCATGGTTTTGAGTATCCCGGTATTCTGGTCGCCGGCGCAGCTGGCAAAGTATCTGCCATCGCGAACGGTAATTTTCACCCGCTGAAAGTTGAGCACGCCAAGCCGTTTTTTGCTCAGACCGGTGTCCAGAACCGCTTCAAATTCCTGCTTGATGACCCGCGCATGCCCCATCATTTTCAGCAGCGCCGGCTTGACCAGCTCTTCAAAGGTGATCATGGTCGACACCGGGTTGCCAGGCAGGGAAAATACCGGCTTGTCATTTTTTAAGGCAAAGGTGGTCGGCCTTCCGGGCTTTATGTCGACTTTGCAGAACAGGGTTTTCGCCCCAAGTTCGTCCAGTACGGCGCGCACGAAGTCCCGGTCGCCTGTCGAGACCCCCGCGGACGTGATCAGCGCGTCGGCCTTGAGCCCTTCGCTGATTTTTTCCATGTGGCTGACACGGTTGTCCGCCGCGATGCCGAGCATCATCGGTTCGGCGCCGATTTCCTTGAGGGCTGCTGCCAGCGCCAGGGAATTGCTGTTGATGATCCGGTCCTCGGCGAGCGTATCGCCAATTTCCACCAGTTCGTCCCCCGTGGACAAAACAGCGACGCGGGGTTTGCGATACACGGATACGAAGGCTTTTCCGTAGGAAGCCAGCATGCCGATTTCAGCAGGGCGCAGCAGTGTTCCGCGCGGAACGATACATTCTCCCATCTTGACATCTTCGCCACGGGGTCGGACGTGGGCGCCAGGTTTCACCTTTTCATGAACCAGGATATCCGTCCCATCCAGGGTGGTTTCCTCGACGGGAATGATAGCATCGACTCCCTGGGGCAACGGCGCGCCGGTCATGATTTTGATGGCGGTGCCGGCTGTGACGATTTTTTCCGAAGCGCCTCCTGCGGCGACAAAGTCGATGACCTGAAGGCGGCCGGCTTGCTGGCAGTCCTGACTGCGCACGGCATATCCGTCCATGGCTGAATTGGTCCATCGCGGCATATCCCAGGTCGCGGTGAGGTCTTCGGACAGAACGCGGCCGACAGCATCGGTGATCAAGACCCTCTCCCGGCCAAGGAGGGGAACGCTGTCAAGAATAAGTTTTCTGGCTTCATAAAAGCTCGGCATGATGAATTGGTCTCCTTCGAGCGTGATATTTGTCGTCCGTCCGGCATGGCTGCGTGAACTGGAATTGCCCGCGAGACGGCATCGGGCACCCACCCGCACAAATTGCCGCCCATGGTTTGTCGCCATCGAAGACGGCAGGCATGGGCGGGATGTATTATGTACAAACAAGAATATGACGAATAAAACGACGTCTTTGCGAAAAAAGCGCCCACGGCGATGCGGTTCAAGAAAACTCTGCTAAACCGGCAGTCGTCGTGCTTGAGAGAGCCGCGGAAGCTGGAGTTCTTTGAAAACAGAAGATTCGGTGGACAATCGTTTCGGTCAGCAGGGCGCGGTGGGACAGGTTTCGCCTGTCACCGAAACGCCACAGATCTCCCGTGCGAGGCGCAGGGATTTTCTACGCGGAAAACCTTGCCCGGGCGCCATCGGCCCCGTCGGTAATGCAGCCTGAATAACAGTGTTCGAGTTCGACACTTTTTCCGGGGCGGACAGCGCTGCGATAACAGTCATGTCCGTCCGCGAAAAGCAGGCCGTCCTTCACCAGGCCCCTGAACGGCCTCCCAAGTTAGAATAATGTCGGGAATTTTTCAACCACAAACAAAAGCGGCAACAGTTTGCCCGGGTTAGCGGAGAGGGCGGCGATGCGGTACGATTTCTCCCTGGTGTTCCAAAACGATACGGAACGCAACGCGATTGATATAATGGATAACTTATGGAACATGGGCGATTCACGCTGGCTTCACCGTATTCCGGCTTGGTTTCAGGCTGGTTTCAGTAAAAAGCGAACCGTGTTTTGTTTTTCTTGAAGAGAGTTTTGCCCAAGGCGACAGGGGTTGCCCAGTTCACCCAGTGGCGAGGCGATTAAAAGTTCCACCGTTTTGTTTATGCAGGAAACATCGCAAGAGTTGCTGGCACCCTAATTGCTATTGTCAATAAACCGCGACCCGGAAATTCAAAAACGGTGTTTTGACAAAAAGTAAACAAATGCTTTATTTGAGTCGAGTAATCGCTACATCGTGCGGAAGGAGGTGACTCACCAGAGACGCGGTATTGTGATTTGAGCTGTCTTTGAATTTGTGTCGGCATTACGTAGTAAGATTTTCAAGCGGATGTTCCACTTAGTGTGTGAGAGCTTGGTGCTTTCACAAAAACTCATCTTATGAGGAGGATTCATCATGCCCGTTGTAAATCTCGCAGAAACTACTTTCGGCTTCTTCATTCCTAGCGTTACCCTGATGGGCCCTGGTTGTGCCAAGGAAGTCGGCCCCAAGGCGAAAGAGCTGGGCGCTAAAAAAGCGTTGATCATCACCGACGCCGGTCTCCATAAAATGGGCGTGTCCGAAAAAATCGCCGGTTATCTGAAAGAAGCTGGCGTCGATGTAGCTATTTTCCCTGGTGCCGAACCCAACCCGACCGACCAAAACGTCGCCGCTGGCTTGAAGGCATTCAAGGACAACGGTTGTGATTTCCTCGTTTCTCTGGGTGGCGGTTCTTCCCATGACTGCGCCAAAGGCGTCGGCCTGGTTGCCGCTGGCGGCGGCAACATCCGCGATTACGAGGGCGTAAACAAGAGCTCCGTGCCTCTGACTCCCCTGATCTCCATCAACACCACCGCGGGTACCGCTTCTGAAATGACCCGCTTCTGCATCATCACCAATACCGATACCCATGTCAAAATGGCTATCGTTGACTGGCGTGTAACCCCGATCGTGGCGATCGACGATCCCATCCTGATGCTGGGCAAGCCCCCCGCACTGACCGCCGCTACCGGTATGGACGCCCTGACCCACGCCGTGGAAGCCTATGTCTCCACCATCGCCACCCCGATCACCGACGCCGTTGCTGAAAAAGCCATCCGTCTGATCGCCCAGTGGCTGCGTCCCGCCGTTGCACTCGGCTCCAACATCGCTGCTCGCGACGCCATGTGCTATGCACAATACATGGCCGGCATGGCCTTCAACAACGCTTCTCTGGGTCACGTACATGCCATGGCTCACCAGCTGGGCGGCTTCTACAATCTGCCCCACGGCGTCTGCAACGCCATCCTGCTGCCGGCCGTCTGCGACTTCAACCTGATCGCCTGCCCGGATCGCTACGCTGACATCGCCCGTTTCATGGGCGTGCCGACCGAAGGCCTGAGCATTACCGAAGCAGCCGCTGCCGGTATCGAAGCCATCCGCGAACTGTCCGCTTCCATCGGCATCCCGTCCGGCTTGGCCGAACTGAATGTTAAAGAAGCAGACCTCAAGACCATGGCCGAAAACGCCATGAAAGACGCTTGCGGACTTACCAACCCCCGTAAAGCTACCCTGGATCAAATCATCGGCATCTACAAAGCTGCCATGTAATCATCCGGTTTTACCACTATCGCGCCCGCGTTTTCGCGGGCGCGATCTCAAAATTTTTTGTGTTCAATAGTGCGGAGCAATGGAAAAGTTTTCTGTTGCTCCTTTTTTGCGTTGAAACATCCTGCGGGATATAATCACAGTATATGTTCCACGGAGAAATCCTTCGGCGTGTCAGTTTTCGCCATTTGAAATGTGGTTGCCAGTGTCTGGCATGAGGGGGGGGCGTGTGTCGGAGAGACACCTTGCGTTCCCGCGAATCAAACCCACAAATGGAAGGAAGCCGAAATGAACAAGGTTATTCGTGTCGACATGTCGCAGTTGACGGTCAGTGTTGAGCCGGTCCCGACACGATGGGCGGGTCTTGGAGGCCGTGGCCTGACCTCGACCATCGTTGCCGAGGAAGTCCCTCCCGGGTGTCATCCTCTCGGGCCCAACAATAAACTGGTGTTTGCGCCGGGGCTGTTGTCCGGGACTCCGGCAGCCCAGTCCGGCCGGCTTTCGGCGGGCGCCAAAAGCCCCCTTACCGGTACCATCAAGGAAAGTAATGCCGGTGGAACAGCGGCACAGCAGTTGGCTCGCCTCGGGATCAAGGCCCTTATTGTCGAAGGCTTGCCAGCCGGGGACACATGGTATCGCCTGCATGTGACGCAGCAGGGCGTCTCCATTGAATCCGCCGCCGAACTGGCGGGCAAGCAGAATTTTGCCGTTATCGATAAGATGATCGATACTTACGGCCCCAAGATAGGGGTGATGTCCATCGGTGTGCCCGGGGAGTTGCGTATGTGTGCCGCCAATATTTCCGTGAAGGATCCCGATCAGAAAATCCGCAGCCATGGCCGCGGGGGGCTGGGCGCGGTGATGGGGGCCAAAAGGATCAAATGCATTACGATCGATGATGCCGGGGCCGGCAAGGTGCCCATCGCGAATCCCGACAAGTTCCGCGAGGCGGCCAAGATTTTCGCCAAGTCACTGCTCGATCATCCGGTCAGTGGCGAGGGGTTGCCCACTTACGGCACCAATATCCTCATCAATATTCTCAACGAAGCCGGTGGCTTGCCCACCAAAAATTTTCGCTACGGACAATGCGCTCACCACGAAAAGATCTGCGGTGAAACCATGCACGACACCATTGTTGCCCGGGGTGGCAAGCATAAGCATGGTTGTCATGCAGGCTGCATTATTCAATGCTCTCAGGTTTATGTGGACAAGGCGGGAGGGTACATCACCTCCGGGTTTGAATATGAAACGATCTGGGGACTTGGCGCCAATGCCATGATCGAGGATCTTGACGATATCGCGATCTGCGATCATCTTATGGACGATATCGGCATTGATTCCATCGAAGGAGCCGTGCTGCTGTCCGCTGCCATGGAGGCGGGCATCATTGCCTGGGGGGATGGCAAGGAGTGCCAGCGTGTGTTGCGGGAAGAGATAGGCAAGGGGACGCCCTTGGGGCGGATTCTTGGCAACGGAACCGCATCGGTGGGCAAGGCCTATGGTCTGGTGCGGGTACCCGTGGTAAAAAATCAGGGTATTCCGGCTTACGATCCGCGAGCCGTCAAAGGTATCGGCGTAACCTATGCCACCTCCACCATGGGGGCCGATCATACCGCGGGCTATACCATCGCCACCAACATCCTCAAGGTTGGCGGCTATGTCGATCCGCTGAAGAAGGACGGACAGGTCGATCTGTCCCGCAACCTGCAGATTGCAACCGCTGCCGTGGACAGTACCGGCATGTGCGTGTTCATTGCTTTCCCGGCTCTGGATATCCCCGAGTCTTTTACCGCGCTCATCGATCTCATCAATGCCGCCTATGATCTGAGCCTGACGGCTGATGACGTCACCGAGTTGGGAAAAAACATTCTCAAGCTGGAACACGACTTCAACATTGCCGCCGGGTTTGGTCCCGCCGATGACCGCCTGCCGGAATTTTTTTCCTATGAAGCGATTCCTCCGCACAACGCTGTCTGGGATTTTTCCGATGAGGAGCTCGACGCATTCTGGGATTTCTGATAATCCCGGATTTCTGACCAAAAGGGCATCCCGAGGGTGCCCTTTTTTCAGGTTACAAGACTTTCAAAAGCCATGAACAGAGTTTTCGGGCGGGTCACGGCGAACAGCCTAAGACGACGGTTTTGCTTGCATAATCCTTGATGGAAAGGTAGATTCTTCGCGTAGGTTTGGCGCGAAGGCCATGATCGGGCTTGATGGCATGCCGCCATTTGTTCCGGGAGACAGGGGGAAAATTACAATGAAGGTAACGGTAAAGCTGTTTGCGGGTTTTCGAGTAAACCGTTTCAAGGTTGCCGAACGGGACGTCCCTGAAGGTTGCACTGTAGCGGATGTGCTCGCCGAACTGGCGATCGAACTCCCTGAATTGGGCGTAGCACTGATCAACGGACGGCATGTTTTGCCGGAGCAGGTTTTGCAGGACGGGGAAACCGTTTCCCTGTTTCCCAAAGTTGGCGGAGGGTGACATGGCAGAACTGCTGAGCTGGCTGAAAGAAAGAGCCAAGGACGACCTGCTGCTTTGGGCAGATCAGCTGTCAGCCGCCAATCGGTTTAAAATAAGTGTCCGCGAGGTCGAGGGCGTCGCTCTTGAAAACGGCTTGTTGCCAGCTCGCTATCAGCGTAACCGCAATATGTTTTGCCTTGACGATCAGCTGAAGTTTTATAGAAGCAAGGTAACGGTTATCGGTTGCGGAGGGCTTGGCGGCTACATTATCGAAGAGCTTGCGCGCCTTGGGGTCGGCACCATCGTTGCGGTGGATCCCGATGTTTTCGAAGAACACAACATGAATCGCCAGCTGTTGGCCACTCCGGATTTTCTGGGAATCAAAAAGGTCGCGGCTGCGGCGCGTCGGGTCGACAGGGTCAACCCCGCCGTGGAGCTTCTTCCCGTGGGTCTGGCTTTTAGCCGGGACAATGGCAAGCAGATACTGGAAGGCAGCCAGGTTGCGGTCGATGCGCTCGATAGCATTGCGGTGCGTCTGGAGTTGGCGGAGGTCTGCCAGGACCTGGGCATTCCCCTGGTGCACGGTGCGATAGCGGGCTGGTACGGATATCTGATGACCCAGTTTCCCGGCGAGCGGACCTTGCAGAAATTCTTTTCCCATAATTCGCAGGAAGGGGGGCTGGAAAAGCAACTTGGAAACCCCTCCTTTACGCCCGCCGTTGTTGCCAGCCTTGAGGTAGCCGAAGCCTGCAAGATCTTGCTGAATCGGGGGACTCTTGCCCGCCGCCGCTGCCTGTCCATCGATCTCTACGATATGGAATTTGTCGAGATTGAATGCTGATGGCATCTCGAAAATTCCATTCCGTGGACCTGTCCCGTATTTCCAGGACCCCGCAATGCTTCGTGGCTGTATTATTTCCATAAAGGTGGCAGGGTAATTTGTTCCGAATCGAAGCCGGCCATGAGCCGGCTTTTTTTGCCCCTTTCCCATCTGAAAACTCCGGTTGAACATTAGTTGATTTCGAGACTATCGCTTTGGATGTACACGATTGGGGTGCGTCCTGTGCGGTCTCTCCTGCCGTAGTTTGGGGCTGCAATGCTCCATTGATTTTCCCCGCAAACGTTCATGGTTTCATGCTCTTCCCAGAGTTCCCTTGGCGGCGCATTTGTTTGAAACGATGTTTGTATGCCTTTTGAAGAAAATTGTTAAGTAATTATATGGGTTTTAGGTCCTTGATTGTTGATTTTTTTACAAATCGCCATTGAATAGGTGTTTTTCCGTTATTAAAAAAATTCCGCAACCTGTAGACCAGACAAAAAATCAACAAAATACTGTTTTAAAATTGAAGTATTTTGTTTCGATGAAATCGATCATAAGTGCTACTGAAAAAGTTTTCTGGTGATAATTTCTAAAAAATTCTTTCAAAACAACCAACTTTTTATTAGTTATAAAAGTATCGTATACCTTATAAATTCTTTTTGTATTTGAATTTGAAAAAACCGATAACTTATCAAGTTATAGTCGTTATTTTCTAGTTGACGCATTTTCGTATACGAAAAATATTTTTTAATACCCTTTGGGATATTTCGAACGTAACGTATACGGAAACAATAGTTTAAAAAAATGGTTTGATTTGTATTTTTCATTGTAGTAAGTAATTCGGGCAGTTTTGGTTGTGTGGGTTATTTCCATCAACGCTCAATCTAGGAGGATTAATCATGCCAATTGTCAACCTCGCAGAAACCACCTACGGCTTTTTCATCCCCAGCGTTACCCTGATGGGTCCTGGTTGCGCCAAAGAAGTTGGTCCCAAGGCCAAAGAACTCGGCGCTAAAAAAGCCCTTCTCGTTACCGACGCCGGTTTGATGAAAATGGGTGTTGCCGATACCATCGCCGGCTATGTTAAAGCCGCTGGTGTTGACGTCGTCATCTACCCCGGTGCCGAGCCCAACCCGACCGACAAGAACGTGCATGACGGCGTTAAGGTTTTCACCGACAACGGCTGTGACTTTATCGTCTCTCTGGGTGGCGGTTCTTCCCATGACTGCGCCAAAGGCATCGGCCTGGTTACCGCTGGCGGCGGCAACATCCGCGATTACGAGGGCGTGAACAAGAGCACCGTGCCCATGACTCCCCTCATCGCCATCAACACCACCGCGGGTACCGCTTCCGAAATGACCCGCTTCTGCATCATCACCAACTTGGATACCCATGTCAAAATGGCTATCGTTGACTGGCGTGTAACGCCGTTGATCGCTGTTGACGATCCCGTTCTGATGCTGGGCAAGCCCCCCGCACTGACCGCCGCCACCGGCATGGACGCTCTGACCCACGCTATCGAAGCTTATGTTTCCACCATCGCTACTCCGATCACCGACGCCTGCGCTGAAAAAGCCATCCGTCTGATCGCCCAGTGGCTGCGTCCCGCCGTTGCCATGGGCGCCAACATCGAAGCCCGCGACGCTATGTGCTACGCTCAGTACCTGGCCGGCATGGCGTTCAACAACGCCTCCCTCGGCTACGTACACGCCATGGCTCATCAGCTGGGCGGCTTCTACAACCTGCCCCACGGTGTCTGCAACGCTATCCTGCTGCCGTCCGTTTGCGATTTCAACCTGATCGCCTGCCCGGACCGCTTTGCTGACATCGCCGACTTCATGGGCGTCAACACCGAGGGCCTGAGCGTGATCGAAGCTGCCGCCGCCGGTATCGAAGCCATCCGCGAACTGTCCGCTTCCATCGGCATTCCTGCCGGTCTGACCGAGCTGAATGTTAAAGAAGCAGACCTCAAGACCATGGCTGAAAATGCTCAGAAGGACGCCTGCATGCTGACCAATCCCCGCAAAGCTACTCTGGATCAGGTCATCGCTATCTACAAGGCAGCCATGTAATCATCGCCCGTATCGACTTGCCGAATGGTCACTGCGTGACATCCGGACGGTCAACGAGCAAGGTACGATCAGGAGCGGCCGGGAGCAATCCCGGCCGCTCTTTTTAGTGCGATAGGAAACCCCCCGGCTCTGCCGGGGGACTTGTAAAGTTTGACAGTACCGGGAGTAAATGAAAGCCTCCCCTCTGTGAACCGCTCAAAGTTCTCAGGAAAGGAGGCTTTCGATGGG
>NZ_JBFWJQ010000011.1:0-38388 GCF_050253115.1 Syntrophotalea sp. | reverse complement strand
CCCGGATAAAACAACTGGCTGCCAGGAGCCTGTCGGATTATCCCGGTAGAAGCAAAAATTTGGATGTTTGAGATCAGATTTTAGCTCGTTTTCATCCGGAAACGGCCCTTTTCCGCCGTGGCGGCGTCAATCCGCAGGCTTGCTTGTGCGGCGTACCGATGTACGCCTCCGCACAACCCCTTGATTTCCTTGCCACAACGAAAAATTGCTTGTTTCCCATATGAAAACTACGCTGTAGCCATCCGGAGTTTCCGGATGGACACTGAGCTCGTTTGAAGGTTCATAGCCGTAGCTATGGGCCGAAAAGGAGCTGAAATATGGGCCATACAGCCGAATTTGCATTCGGCGCATGGATAGTCCGACAGCCTCCCAGGCCACCGAGAATCGTCCTGACTTCGTCGCGGGTCAAGACCACGGGAAGTCTCCTGGGTTTTCGCACCCGGATAACCGCTCCGAGATCGCAGACTTCGCGACCGATGACGTAACGATATAAAAACAGCAAGGCCGACAATGCCTGGTTCTGGGTGGAAGCGCCTACGTTGTGCTTTACTGCCAGATGCGCAAGAAACGCATTGATCTCCGGTTCGCCCATTTCGGCCGGATGGCGAACTTCATGGAAGAAGATGTTTATTGAAAAAAATTAAACGGCACTTTTTTGTAGCGCTCCCAACTCTTTCTGTCAATATTATTTAATCCGTAAAATCCAAGATTGCTGGAGATTCACGACAAAGTCCCTGAAACAGCCAAAGAACCTTGCAGTATCGGGCCGCTGCGTTTATAGTGCAGGATTATTCAAAATCAAGGAGATTGCCATGATTACGGCTATCAGCCCGCTGGACGGGCGTTATGCATCGAAGGTTTCCGTGCTGACGGACTGTTTTTCCGAATACGCGCTGCTGCGCAACCGGGTGAAGGTGGAGGTGCTGTGGCTGCTGGCGCTGTGCGCCGAACCGGGGATCCCCGAGTGCCGCACGGTAACGCCCGAAGAGGAACAAACCCTGCGCGCCATCGTGAAGGATTTCACGCCGGAGGAAGCGCAACGGATCAAGAAGATCGAGGCGGTGACCAACCACGACGTGAAGGCGGTGGAGTACTACCTGAAGGAAAAGATCGCCGGCACTTCGCTGGAGGAGATATCGGAGTTTCTGCACTTCGCCTGCACCTCGGAGGACATCAACAACCTCTCGCACGCGCTGATGCTCAAGGACGGCCTGGCCGCGCTCACCCCTTTGCAGGGTGAGATCATCGCGTTCCTCAAGAAGCTGGCCGATCAGTACAAGGCGTTGCCGATGCTGGCCCGCACCCACGGGCAGACCGCTTCGCCCACCACCATTGGCAAGGAGCTGGCGGTATTCGCCGCGCGGCTGCGCAAGCAGAGCGGCAACATTGCGCAGGTGGAGATTCTCGGCAAACTCAACGGCGCGGTAGGCAACTTCAACGCGCACCTGTCGGCCTATCCGCAGGTCGACTGGCCGGCGCTGGCGCAGCGGGTCATCGAAGGCGAGCTGGGCCTGACCCAGAACATGTTCACCACCCAGATCGAGCCGCACGACTACATGGCCGAACTGTTCGACGCCCTGGCGCGCTGGAACACCATCCTCATCGATCTGAACCGCGACATCTGGACCTACATCTCCATGGCCTATTTCGGCCAGAAAACCATAGCCGGCGAAGTCGGTTCCTCGACCATGCCGCACAAGGTCAACCCCATCGATTTCGAAAACTCGGAAGGCAACTGCGGGCTGGCCAACGCCATCTTCAGCCACCTGTCGGCCAAACTGCCGGTGTCACGCCTGCAGCGCGATTTGACCGACTCGACGGTACTGCGCAACATGGGCGTGGGCTTCGGCTACAGCATGATCGCCTACCGCTCGACCCTCAAGGGTCTGGGCAAACTCAAGCTCAACGAGCACAAGCTGGCTGCGGACCTGGACCACGCCTGGGAGGTGCTGGCCGAACCGATCCAGACGGTGATGCGCAAGGCCGGCATCGAGAAACCTTACGAAAAGCTCAAGGAGCTGACCCGCGGCCACGCCATCGACCGCGATACCATCCGCGCCTTTGTCGAAGGTCTGGAGCTGGCGGCCGACGACAAGCAGCGCCTGCTGGACATGACCCCGGCAAGCTACACCGGCATGGCCGCGAAGATTGCCGAGCTGCTGGACTGATCCGGCATTTCACTGCTGCCAGATGCCAGGGGGCCGCGACTGCGGCCCCTTGCTGTTTTGTCCGGGCTTGCTTTCAGACGCATTTTTGCGCATGCTTGAAAAATATTCGGTTTTAGATGTTTTCCGGAGCAGGAAAATATCACAGGAGATCAGCTATGTTGGAAATCGGCCGGGCCCAGACCCTGACCATCGACTATATCGACCAGCGCGGCGCCTGGCTGCGGACCGGCGAGGAGCCGATCCTGCTGCCGTCGCGCCAGGTGCCTGAAAACGCGCGCCCCGGCACCCCCGTGGAGGTATTCGTCTACCTGCACGCCGGCGCACCGCTGGCGACCCTGCGCCAGCCACTGGCCCAGGTCGGCGAATTCGCCCTGCTACGGGTCAACACCGCCGACCAGAGCGGCACTTTTCTGGAGTGGGGCATGGAGAAGGAGCTGCTGGTGCCTTTCAGCGAGCAGCCCAAACGTATGAAACAGGGCCAGTATTACATGGTGCGGGTCTGCCTTGACGACCAGGGCCGCTGCTTCGCCAGCGGCCGCATCGACCGCTGGCTGGAACGGGACAACATCGAACTGGAGGAAGGCCAGCCGGTCAGCATGCTGATCTGGCAGTTTACCGACCTCGGCGCCAAGGTCATTGTCGAGCACCGCTACAGCGCACTGCTCTACCGCAGCGAAGTGCAGCCGGAAATGAAGCCCGGCGACCGGCTCAAAGGCTTTGTCAAAAGCCTCCGCACCGACGGCAAGGTCGACGTCACCCTGCACCGCGCCGGCAAGGCCGGCACCGACCGCGCGGTGGGGATCCTGCTGGAGGCCCTGGGCAAAAGCGGCTTTTTGCCCCTGCATGACAACAGCCCCCCGGAGCTTATCCGGAAGCAGCTCGGCATGAGCAAAAAAGCCTTCAAAAAAGCCGTCGGCGGCCTCTACAAGACCGGGCGCATCGAGCTGCTCGACAACGGCATCCGTCTGAAGGAATAGGCTTGGGGAGCAGAATCTCGCAAATCCGCCCTGTCTCGTTACAAACCAACAGTCACCTGGGGATAAAAAAATGCTCCCGAAAGGCATCTACCGCCACTTCAAGGGCAACCTCTACGAAGTGCTGGACATTGCGCGGCACAGCGAAACCGAAGAATGGTTCGTGGTCTACCGGGCCCTTTACGGCGACATGGGCGTCTGGATACGCCCCCTGGCGAACTTTTGCGAAACGGTCGAAACAGATGGGCAAAGCCTGCCGCGCTTTGCCTACATCGGCGAAAAACCATAACTTTTTTCTTGACGGGATACCGTCAATAGTTGTATCACCCCTTTTTCCGACGGCCTTCGCCGCCGGCTCACAGCCCCATGGCCCATCGGCCGCCGGTCCAGGTACCGTTTCTTTAAACTGCTACCCCTTAACGGGAAGGATAAAATCATGGCCCAGGCAAAACAAGGCGATCGCGTTAAAATTCACTTTACCGGCCGGCTCGACGACGGCAGCGTCTTCGACACCACGACCGGCGACAGCTCGTGCCAGTGCGGAGACTGCGGCGACGAAAATGCCCCTTACGAACTGGTGATCGGCAACGAAGAGTTTTTCGTTCCCGTGGAGGAGGCTCTGGTCGGTATGGCGCCGGGCGAGAAGAAAAAGATCGTGGTCAGTCCGGAGGATGCTTTCGGCGACTACGATGACGAATGCGTCTTTACCATCGAGCGCAGCCAGCTGCCCGACGACATGCAGCCGGAAGTCGGCATGGAACTGGAGCTGGCCGACGAGGACGACGAAAGCGTGGCGGTCACCGTCGTCGACCTTACCGACACGACCGTCACTTTCGACGCCAACCATCCCCTGGCGGGCGAAGAGCTGACCTTCGATATCGAGCTGGTGGAAATTATCTGAAAATCGAGCGGCCCCCGGAAGAATCCTACCGGGGGCCGCTCGCCTTTTATACCTGTTTTTCCCGTCCCGCGATCCGCGTACCTATCGCTTCTTCCCCTTCTTCTCGAATTTGCCCTTGAGCAACTCCCCGAAGGTGCCCATGGAGCCGCCGCCGGGCTTTTCGACGTAGTTCTTCGGCGCGGCGCTTTCGGCGCCGGCCGCGGTGGGCGCCAGGGCAATGCGACGCTGTTCGCGGTCGATCTGCTCGACGGTCACCAGCAGCTGCTGACCGACCTCCAGCACTTCGCGGGGATGGCTGATACGGCGCCCCGCCCCGAGTTTGGAGATGTGGATCAAGCCGTCGATGCCTTCCTCAAGAGCCACGAACGCGCCAAAAGGAACAAGCCGCACCACTGTGCCGGTATGTACGGAGCCCTCGGCGTAAAGCGTGCCGACCTTGCTCCAGGGATCGGCCTGGGTATCGCGGAGACTGAAGGAAAAGCGCCCCGCCTCCCAGTCGAGCTTTTTTACCGCCAGCTGCAACTGCTGCCCGACATGCAGCGCTTCACCGATATTTTCGACCCGCCCGTAACTGATTTCGGAAATCGGCAGCAAGCCTTCCAGCCCGCCGATATCGACAAAAGCGCCGAACTCCCGCAGGGCCGTGACCGTACCCTGGACCACCATCCCCTCCTTGAGGGTTTCCCGCAGACTCTCGCGCTGGCGCGCCCGTTCCTCTTCCATCAGGGCCCGGTGGGATACGACGACATTGCGCCCCTGTTCACCGAACTGCATCACCTTGAAGGAAAGGCTCTGGCCAACCGGTATCTCGGCATCCGCATCCCGGCGCATCCCCAGTTGGGAAAAGGGACAGAAAGCCCGCATGCCGCCGGCCAGGCGCACCTCGAAGCCACCTTTGACCTCCTTTTCCAGGCGGCCTTCCACCGGAATGCCGCTGCGCCAGGCCTCCTCGATCTGGGCCGCGCCGGCGGCACCCTGGCCGAGCCGGGTGGTAAAGCGCAATTCACCGCCGGCTCCGGACAGAAAATAAACCGGCAATCTGTCGCCAACCGCAACCGTCGCCTTGCCTTCTGCATCCTGAAGTTCGCGGATATCCAGCACCCCCTCGCCTTTTTGGCCGACATCGAGAAACACCCACTGGGAGCCAACCTGCAACACCGTTGCCTCGATTTTCTGGCCGGGCTTCAGTTCCCGGGCGCCGAGCAGGCTCTGCTCCAGCAGCGCGGCGAAATCCTCCATGTCATCGTTTGCCGTTTGGTCATTGATTTCTTCCGAATCGTTCCGTGTGTCTTCCATGCACGCCTCGTCAGTGTGTTTTCATCCCTGAATTCCGGATGGACGCCTGTTAAAATAGATGCGCAGATTATAGGCCCGTTAGCCGACCGGGGGCAAGGATCTTGGCACGGATCGGGACGATCCGCCCGCGCTGGGATCCAATACACGACAGCAGAACAAAAAATCGCTTGTCAGGTTCCATGATTGTATTATAGATATATTCATATCTTTTAGGCACGTGGTTTCCCAGCGGTCGTTTCAAGGAGGATTTATGTGGAAGATTCTGTCTTACCTGCAAAAAAACCTGATCTGGACCATTCCCGCCATGATGATTGCCGGGCTTTTGTATGGCCGGTTTCTGGACGCATCTCCCCTCAAGGGGAGCATCATCCCCCTGACCTTTCTGATGGTTTATCCCATGATGGTCAACCTGCAGATCGACAAGGTTTTTTCCAGGGAAGGTCAGCGCTGTCAACTGGTGACGCAGATCATTAATTTCGCCATTATTCCCTTCGTGGCTTTCTTTCTGGGCCGCTGGTTTTTCCCCGGCCAGCCGATGGTGGTGCTCGGCCTGCTGCTTGCGGCACTGCTGCCGACCAGCGGCATGACCATCACCTGGACCGGGTTTGCCGGCGGGGACATCAATGCCGCCATCAAAATGACGGTCATCGGTCTGGTGGCGGGATCCATTGCCACGCCGTTTTATGCCAAATGGCTGATGGGGACCGTGATCGAAATCCCGCTGCTCGATGTCTTCAAGCAGATCATCCTTATCGTTTTTGTGCCCATGGTGCTGGGTTACCTTACGCAGAAATGGCTGATCCGCCGCTACGGGCAGGAGGCTTACCAGCGTGACCTGAAGAAGAAATTTCCCATGCTGTCCACCGCAGGCGTGCTCGGCATTGTATTTGTCGCCATGGCGCTCAAATCCGGCAGCATCCTCGGCAACCCCGGCATGCTGCTGGGTTATCTGGCACCGCTGGTCCTTTTGTATCTGATCAACTTCCTGCTGAGCACGGTGGTGGGGAAACTGTACTTTCCACGGGGTGAAGCCATTGCCCTGGTCTATGGCACGGTGATGCGCAACCTGAGCATCGCGCTGGCCATCGCCATGACGGTTTTTCGGGATAAGGGGGCGGAAATCGCCATTATTATCGCCATGGCCTATATCGTACAGGTCCAGGCGGCGGCATGGTACGTCAGACTTACCGACCGGCTCTTCGGCAAGGCCCCTGAAACAGCCTGAGAAAGGCGCGGCGGTGCGGCACCGGACGGTGCCGCCCGCTAACGGATCGGTTTCAGTATTCCCGGCGGGAAAAATAGGCCATGCCGGCCTCGGCATGCAGCTGGAAGGCCATGCCGGTCAGGGCGGTCCGCACAGCGCGCTCGGTGGTTTCGTCGGTCGGAACGAAATCGGGCAGATCCGCCGCGCGGCGCGGCGCCGAAAGACCGAAAATAAGCAGCGTCCCGTCCCGGGCGCTGCGCACCCGGAACTCGCGGATTTCCCCGGGGTCCAGCGTTACATGGGTCTCCTCCAGCACCTCCCGGGCACCGGCTTCCTGCCAGGTTTCACCGAGATTGACGTAGCCCCCGGGAAAGGCCCACTTGCCGAGGCCCGGCTCGATGCCGCGACGGATCTGCAGCAGGCCGTCATCGACGGGCAGCAGCATCACCACCACCGGCAGCGGGTTGAGAAAGCTGATCTGGCCGCAGTTGCTGCAGGTCCGGGGCCAGGGCTGATTCTCGATAAACGGATGGCCGCAGAACGAACAGTGGGAATGTCTGGTCATGGGCTTTTCCTTTCCTTCGCGCGGGATCGGCCGGCTCAAAAGGTATTCAGTCGCCGGATAAATGCCAGCAGCAGGCCGTAACTGCGCCGGTTGAACTCGAAGGATAGACGCGGCAGCGGCAGCAGATCGGGCTGATCCTTCTCGGCAGGCAGCGGCCCGGTTTGTTGCAAATGGCAGTCGGGCTCCTTGATTTCGGGGAATTCGTCCTCCAGCGTCTCGATCTGTTCCCGCGACAGCGGTTTATTGAGGCGGATGACCAGGGTCTTGCCGACAAACCGCATGGAATGGTAGACCCGGTAAAAAGCATCGATGATGGCCACCGCCTCGGCCGGATCGCGGGTGATGGAGAAAAGGCTGAAATCCTCGCCGGAAATCAGACCCGCCTTGAGCAGCGGGTCTTTCATGAAACTCAACACCCGCTCCCAGTAATCACCCTCGTCACTATCGATGAGCACCAGTGGAATCGGCGGATTTTTGCCGGTCTGCATCAGGGTAAGGGTTTCCATGGCTTCGTCGAGGGTGCCAAATCCGCCGGGAAACAGGGCCACGGCGGCAGCCTCTTTGAGGAAAGCCACTTTACGGTTAAAGAAGTATTTATAGGTGATGACATTGGGGCTCTGGCTCATCACCGGGTTGGTTTCCTGTTCATGGGGCAGGCGGATGTTGACGGCAAAGGAATTTTCGGCGCCGGCGCCTTCGTTGCCGGCCTGCATGATGCCGCCGCCGCCGCCGGTTATCACCATGTAGCCCTTGTCCGCCAGGAGCCGCGCAAAGCTCACGCATTTCTGGTAAATCGGCGCTTCCCTGCCGGTGCGGGCGGAGCCGAATATGGTAACCTTCTTGCGCTCCCGGTGGGCGCCGAACAGGCGGTTGGTAAAGCTCATTTCCTTCAGGGTGGTGCGCATCAGCTTCAGATCGGCCAGATAATCGATTTCCTGACCGGCGGAGAGGGTGGCCAACAGCATCTCCCTGACAATCCCGGGATGATGCACACCGGCAAGATCCACCAGTTCCTGCACCAGTTCATCGAGCCGGCCGTTGGGCTGCTTGAAGTGGATATCCATGAAATACAATCCTCCGTAAAGACAGAATCAGGCGCCGCAATCCGACGCGGATGCCTGCGAACCCGGTGCCGCAAGCAAGCCCTGCCCGTTCAGACGCTCCGCACGGATCAGCAGGCCATGCGGGCTGGCGCCCGCGAAGCGCTGGCTGAAGGCCAGGTATTGCCGCCGCAGCATGTCTTCCAGCTGCCGGGCCTGTTGCTGCTGCACCGGCGTCAGGCGCTCCCACACCTGTTCACACAGAAAAATGACGCAATTGAACGGGCGTTTGTCAACGGCCAGGCGGCAGCCATCGGCTGCGAGAAAAGGGCAGGTCAGGGCAAAGTCGGGGTCGGGGGGGGACAAGCCTTCGGCCAGCCAGGCGAGAAGATTGACCAGGGTGAAATGATGGGTACCGCAGGCACAGCAGGCGCCTTGACAGCGGCTGCACAGGGAAGGCCCGTCGGCGGCCAGAAACAGCGCGTGCAGCTGCTGCTGGCCGCGGCCGATGCGGCGCACCGCCTCGCCGATCCATGACCGCTGTTCATCTCCAAGGGCTTGAAAGTCCGCTGCGACGGAGCGCAGGGTGCGTTGCCACAGTTGGTGTCGTTGCTGAATCATCAGGCTCCAACGTCAAGCGGCACGGTGCCGTTGGCCCGTGCCGCTGTCCCGGTTTTCTGAAACATGGTCGGGATAAAAAAGGATGGCCAAAGAGAGCCGTAAGCCGGGTCCTGTTCCCCGCACCGGTTACCCGCATGCAGGGCGATGATCATTCCTCTAGGACCGCCGTCGCCGGCGGCCTCAAGCAGCCAACCCGGAAGTCTCGGGCGGGCCGCCCTCAAACACTTCCCTATTTGGCCTTGCTCCGGATGGGGTTTACCGAGCTTCCGGCGTCACCGCCGGAACTGGTGAGCTCTTACCTCACCGTTTCACCCTTACCCGCCTTGCCGAGGCGTTGCGGGCGGTTTACTTTCTGTGGCACTTTCCCTGGGGTCGCCCCCGGTTCCCGTTAGGAACCATCCTGCCCTGCGGAGCCCGGACTTTCCTCCCGCCCACCTCCGCCTCAGCGGGGCAGGCCGGCGATCACCTGGCTTTCTTTGACCATCCCATGGTAATTGTCAGTCTTCTCGCCCGGTCACGAACAGCAGCCGGTTGCAATGGGGGCAACTCTGAATCTGCGGCTCCAGGAACAGGCTGTTGAACAGCTGCGGCGGCAGGTGCATGTGACAGCCGGTGCAGTTGCCGTCACGCGCTTCCACAACAGCCACTCCGCCACGCCGCTCCATAAGCAGGGCATAGCGCTTCTGAAGTTGCTTGGGGAGCGGATCGAAATGCGTGCTGCGCTGACCGGCCTTTTCCTCAAGCATTTTATCACAGGCGCCGAGAGCTTCGGTAATCTCATTACCGCGCGCCTCGGAGCGGGCCTTGAGTTCTTCCAGCTGACCGAGCTTTTCCTCTTTTTCAGCCTGGAGATCGGCGATGCGAGCCAATTTTTCATCGCATTGCGCGGTCAGATCCTTGGTCATCTTTTTGGTGGCATCGATCTCCTTGAGCACCGCCAGATATTCCTTCTGGGTTTTGATCTCCGGCAACCGGTCTTCTGAGCGCCTGACGTGGACATCTTCCTGAGCCAACCCCTGATGAAGTTCTTCTATCTGGCTCTGAAAGCCGCTTATCTCCTCATCCAGGCTATCCACCATGGCCTGTATGCGCAGCTTTTCACTTTCCAGATCCGCTTGTTCCTTCTCCAGGTTGCGGCGTTCCTGACGGATGCCATTCAATTCACGGTCGAGTTCCTGCAAAGCCCTGAGAAGTTCTATTTGTTCGTGCACGTTGTTGCCTCCCTGGTTCTCCGGTAATACCTTTTTTACTGCCGTCTACCAATAAAAAGGGGGGATCAGACCGTAACAAACGGATCCTGCTCCCCCCCGAGTTCTTCGAATTCCACGGTCATGCGCCGTTCCGCAGCGGCCTCGCGCAACGCTGCGGCCAGGTGCTTGACCATGATATGTTCCGTACCGAAATGGCCGGCATCGATCAGTGCCACCCTGCCGGAACGGGCCACGAGCGCCTCGTGGTATTTCACGTCACCGGTGACCAGCACATCGGCGCCCTGCCGGACGGCTTCACCCAGCAGAGAAGCGCCGCTGCCTCCGCACACGGCAACCTTGGCCACCTGTTGCTCCAAATCTCCGACAACACGAAGATGCGGAACCCCCAGGCCGAGCTTGACATTCCGGGCAAAGCTGCCGAGGGTGGCGGAACCCGCCAGATAACCGATGCGACCGAGTCCGACATCCGGGCGCTGGTTGGCCAGCGGCACCAGATCGTAGGCCACCTCCTCGTAGGGATGGGCCTTGAGCATGCGCTGAATGGCACGGGCCTGCACCTCGGGCGTCAGAACGGTTTCGATGCGAACCTCGGCGACCTGCTCCATGCTGCCCGGTTGGCCGATAAATGGCCGGCAGTCCTGTCCGGAGCGAAAAGTGCCGGTGCCATCAACGCGGAAGGAACAGCGGTCGTAATCGCCGACGGTTCCGGCGCCGGCCTCGAAAAGCGCCGAGGCCACCCGTTCCTCGTAGCCTCTGGGAACGTAAACCGCGAGCTTGAACAGGGTGCCGCCGCAGGCTTTCAGCGGCGTGGTTTTTTCGATGCCGAGAATCGCAGCGAGCCAATCGTTGAGACCGTTTGTCGCGCAATCGAGATTGGTGTGGGCGCTGATAATGGCAACCCCTTCACGAATCGCCCGCATCAGCAGGCGCCCGGTTTCATCGGCGGCGCTGATGCGTTTCAAGGGCTGGAAGATCGCCGGGTGGTGGCTGACAATGACCTGGGCTCCGGCCTGCAACGCCCGATCCAGAGCCGCTTCACAGACATCCAGACAGACCAGGACGCGACGCACCGGGGCTGCGGGATCCCCGGCCTGCAGGCCGACATTGTCCCAGCTTTCGGCCAAAGCCGGCGGATACAGGCGGTTCAGCAAGCCAAGCAGATCTTGTACGCGAACGGTGCATTCCTTCATAAGCAGCCAGTTTGAAAAAAGAAGAGTGCAACTCTATCGTTGCACTCTTCGGTAGCAGGGGTGGTACTGTATGTATTCGTGAGTTCTCGCCTCATCACCCATCCGAGTGGTGGGCCCACCAGGATTCGAACCTGGGACCAACCGGTTATGAGCCGGTGGCTCTACCAACTGAGCTATAGGCCCGGAACAGTCCATCAGTTTAAAATTTCGGATTCATCGTGTCAAGTGGTTTCCACGAAACTCTTCAGCCGCTTGGCGCGGCTGGGGTGACGCAGTTTGCGCAGCGCCTTGGCCTCGATCTGGCGAATGCGTTCACGGGTAACGGCGAAGTCCTGCCCGACCTCTTCCAGGGTATGATCGGATTTTTCGCCGATACCGAACCGCATGCGCAGAACCTTCTCTTCCCGCGGTGTCAGCGATGCCAGCACCCGCGCCGTCTGATCCGACAGGTTGCTCTTGATGACCGCCTCCAGCGGCGACACCACGCCCTTGTCCTCGATAAAATCCCCCAGGGAAGAATCCTCTTCCTCACCGATGGGCGTTTCGAGGCTGATCGGCTCCTTGGCGATCTTGAGCACCCGCCGCACCTTTTCCAGCGGCAATTCCATGCGCTCGGCAATTTCCTCGGGCACCGGTTCACGCCCCATCTCCTGCACCAGTTGACGGCTGGTACGGATCAGTTTGTTGATGGTTTCAATCATATGCACCGGGATGCGGATGGTGCGCGCCTGATCGGCAATGGCGCGGGTAATGGCCTGCCTGATCCACCAGGTCGCATAGGTGGAAAATTTGTAACCGCGCTGATATTCGAACTTGTCGACGGCTTTCATCAGGCCGATGTTGCCTTCCTGAATCAGATCCAGAAACTGCAAGCCGCGATTGGTGTATTTCTTGGCGATGGAAACCACCAGCCGCAAGTTGGCCTCGACCAGTTCGCTCTTGGCCGCCTTGGCGCGCCACTCGCCCTTCTGCACTTCCTTGAGGGACTCCAGCAGCTCCTCCGGTGCGAAACCTGATTCCTCCTCGACACGGTTGAACTTGCGCTGCGCGCCCTTGAGACGCTTTTCCACCGAAAGCAGGGTATCGACGGGGACATTCAGCTCCTGCGAGATGCGGTGCGCTTCCTCGTCGCTTTTGCGCATGCGCCGCAGCAACCGCTTGATTTCCTTGTGAGGCTGCTTAAGCTCATCCTCGCAGGCCTGCACCTCGGAAAGTCCTTTCTTGACCTGCTGCGCCATCTCCTTGAGTCGGTCGACAATCTTGTCAACCTGAAAGTCCTTCAGGCGGATTTCACGCATCAACTCGCTGATGACGAGCTTGATATCTCCGATTTGGGTACGCAGTGCGTTGCGTTGCTGACGGTCCCCACAGTCAGCCAGCCGCTGGCGCAGCTCCATGAGCTGCTCGTTATGCTGACGGATCTTTTCCACCAGCCCCAGAATGCGCTCCCGCTGCACCCCTTCGGCATCGGCGCCCTCTTCCTCTTCGTACTCCTTGGTGATCTCGGCCACGCCAATCTGTTCCCTGGCGAGTTTTTCACCCAGGCGGATCACTTCGCGAAAGGCGATGGGCGTCTTCATGATCACCCTGGCAACCAGCGCCTCACCTTCCTCGATGCGCTTGGCAATCTCGACTTCGCCCTCACGGGTCAACAGGGAAACCTGTCCCATCTCGCGCAGATACATGCGCACCGGATCGCTGGTCCGTCCCAGGGTCCCGGCTTCGTATTCGGTTTCCTCTTCCTCTCCGGATTCGCCGCCTTCTTCATCACCTTCCCCCTGGGTCTGGGGCAGAGACACCTTTTGCTCCGAATCGACCACCTCGATGTCCATTTCCCCGAACAGGCTCATGACATCGTCCAGCTGGTCGGAAGAAACAACGCTTTCCGGAAGATAATCGTTCACCTCATCATAGGTAAGGTAACCTTTTTCCTTGCCCATATCGATAAGCTGCTGCACTTCTTCCATGCCATGCTTCTTGGCCATTCTCGATGTTCTCCTCTGGACTTCCTGCAAATATTGGAAGTCATCGGTTTGTTAAGTACCGATTTGGAAAATTACCCTTTGAGTCTGCGCGTCAATTCCTGAAATTCACGCTGCCAGTTTGCCAGTCCACTGAAATCCTGACCTCTTTCGGCCTCGCGCATCAGCCCCTGCAGTTGCTGTAACCGCTGCTTCATGCGCTCTTTCTTCACCGTTTCGCGGCACTGCTGGAAAAGCTCGTCGGAATTTTCCGCATACAGTCCTTCGTCTTCTATCAGGATACCCGAAAGCAGCCCCTGCTGGGTCGCGTCCAGGTCATCAATTCGCATTTTTTCCTCGAGCGGAGCGTTTTCCGCCGGAAGGGCGACGGCCCGTTCGGCAAGCAGGTGCATATCCCCCGCATCGAACAACTCATCGATCCCGATGCGCCGGGCTTCGTCCCGGGCCACCTCGTAACTGAGCAGCAGCCGCAGCAGAATCCGCTGCGCCTTGAGCGCCACGCTCGGCGCCGCCGCAACCGCCCGGGAATCTACCGCCGCCGGTGGCCGCGCGGTGACCACTGAGACGCGCGGCGGCACGCTGGGCTGCGCCACGGGTCGCACCTTGCGACGCAGCAGCGCTTCATCCAGCCCGGTTCGGGAGGCCAGCTCCTTCAGATAAAGGTCCCTTTCGATGTCGCCCGGCAACAGTCGCAGTCTGGCGAGAATCTTTTCCACCGCCCTGGCCCGGTTTTCGATCCCGGCCCCGTGCTCCTCCAGGGTCTGGGCCATGAACATTTCCAGCGCCGGACGTGCCGCCGCCAGCCGTTCGCGCATGTCATCCGCATCGTGCTTGCACAGAAAGGAATCAGGATCCTCACCGGCATCCAGGGTCACCACCATGGTCTGCAGCCCTTCGGGCAACAGCACGTCCATGGCGCGAACGGTCGCCTTGCGACCGGCATCATCCTGATCAAACAATAGCAGCACACGGTCGGCGAAACGCTTGAGCAACCGTACATGCTCCGCGGTCAGAGCCGTACCGCAGGTGGCCACGGCATTGCAGAACCCCGCCCGATACAGGGCCATCTGATCGAAATAGCCCTCCACCACGATAGCGTCACCGCTTTGGCGCATGGCGTCCCGCGCCTGGCAGAGTCCGTACAGGACCCGGCTTTTATGGTAAATAGGCGATTCGGGGGAATTGATATATTTGGGCCCGCTGCCCTGCAGAAGACGTCCGCCGAAGGCCACGGCCCGACCTCGCTCGTCGAAAATCGGAAACAGCAGCCGGGCCCGGAACAGATCGTAATCGCCTCGTCCCTGTTCATGACTGGCACGGATCAGACCGAGCCGGTCCCGTGCCCAGACCGGATCAAAACCCTTCGCTCGCAGGTGCTTCGCCAGCGCTTCCCACCCCCCGGGCGCCCATCCGAGGCGGAACTGCCGGGCCAACTCGCCATCGAATCCGCGCTGGCGCAAATAGTCACGGGCCGGCTTGCCCTGGGGATCTTCCACCAGCAGCCGATGGTAAAAATCACAGGCCACTTCAACGACCCGCAACATCCGTTCACGTTCTTCGCGCCGCCGCTCCTCCTCCGGAGTAACCTGCTCTTCCTCGACCTCGATCCCGTAACGTTCGCCGAGACGCCGCACGGCGTCAGGGAAATTCAGACCCTCGATATTCATCAGGAAGGCAAACACGTCGCCGCCGACACCGCAACCGAAACAATGATAAATCTGCCGGTCGGCATTGACGTTGAAAGACGGCGTCTTTTCCGCATGAAACGGACACAGGCCGACGTGATTGCGGCCGGAACGTTTCAGCGAAACGTAATCCGAGATCACCTCGACGATATCGGCCCGCGTGCGGATTTGCTCAACCTTGTCCTCCGCGATTCTGCCCGTCATGTCTTTCTCAACTGCACCAGCGTCACGTTGTCGCCGCCCTGCCCGACGTCCGCCGCATGGAATCCCGCCACTTCGCGATGTTCGGCGAGAAATTCCCGCACCACCTTGCGCAGCACCCCTTCACCGGAGCCGTGCACGATTTCCAGTTCCGGCATGCCATGCAGCAGAGCATCATCCACAAACCGCTCCAGCAGCGGCAAAGCCTCGTCGACCCGCTTGCCGACCAGCATCAGACGCGGGCTGAAGGCATCACGCTGCACCCTGCCGCGCACCGCGCCGCCACTCTGACGAACCGCGAACCGCCGTGGACGAAAGGCCTCCAGCGACGCCAGCGGCAGGCGCAGCTTTTTGCCCTGCACGGTCATCTCGATGGCGTCGCCCTGTACCCGCACCACTTCGCCTTCGGCGCGCAGTGTGGGGATGCGTACCAGCTCTCCGACGGTCACCGACTTCGGGGCACGGTCCCGGTGCGGCGGCACGGGTTGCGCCCGATGCAGATCGTCGCGCACGGCGCGCATCTCGGTGGTCAACCGGGCCTGCTCTGGCACCTGCTGTCCGGTTTCCCGGGCCTGCTGCAGCAAATCCCTGATCTTGCGTTCGGCATCGCGCACCAGCTGATCGCCGCGACGCCGGGCTTTTTCCAGCAGCGCCTGCCGTTGTGCCTCGAAATCATCCAGCAGTTTTTTGCGCCGCGCCCGCTCCTGCTCGGCTCGCGCCCGCAATTTTCGGGCTTCGGCCAGTTCCTGTTCGAGGGCGTGCTGCCGGGCATTGATCCTTTCCATCAGCTCCAGCCCGGCCTTTTCGCCGTCTCCGAGGTAATCCTCGGCGCACCGCATGATTTCGTCAGGCAAACCGAGACGACGGGCGATGGTAAAGGCCTGGCTGGCACCGGGGATGCCGTAATGCAATCGATAGGTCGGCCGCAGCGTGACAGGATCGAATTCAACCGCTGCATTTTCCACGCCGTCCCGGGTGGCGGCATAGCCTTTGATCAGGTTCAGATGGGTCGTGGCCACCGCACGCACCCCCGCATTCCGCAGATGGTCCAGGATGGCCATGGCCAGAGCACCGCCCTCGGCGGGATCGGTGCCTGTACCGAGCTCGTCCAGCAACACCAGGGTACCGGGACCCGCCGCCTCGAGAATCCGGCGCAGGCGGGCAAGATGCCCGGAAAAAGTGGAAAGCTGCTGCTCGATACTCTGCTCGTCGCCAATATCGGCATGCACCGACGAAAACAGAAACAGCCGGCTGTCCGCATCGCAGGGAACCGGCAGGCCGGAGCGCACCATGAGCACCAGCAGACCGATGGTTTTCAGGGCAACACTCTTGCCACCGGTGTTGGGTCCGCTGATCACCAGAACCTGACGATCCCGGCCGAGCTTCAGATCAACCGGAACAGCCCTGGCCGCATCGATCTCCCCATGCGGCCCGATCATCAGTAACGGATGCCGCGCGGCACGCAGGTCGAGCAGCGGCTGGTCGACGATTTGCGGTACGACCGCGCCGCACATCTGCCCGAACCTGGCGGCCGCCCCCCGCAGATCGAAGAGCGCCAGCAAGTTCTGGTTGTGTTCCAGCGGCCCACGCTGATCCCGCACCAGGGCGGACAGGCGCCGCAGAATGCGCTCTTCTTCCCGCTGTTCGGCGCGCTGCAGCGCCTGCAGTTCGTTGTTCCACTCCAGCACGCTGTTCGGTTCGACAAACAGGGTCTGTCCGCTGGCCGACTCGTCGTGAATCAGCCCCTTGATGCGGCCACGGTGATCGGCACGCACCGGTACTACATAACGGCCGTTGCGCTCGGTGACGATGGTATCCTGAAAAACGCCGTTGAATGCTTCGGCATGCAGCATGTCTTCGAGTTTGCGGCGAATGCGGGCACGCAACTGCCGAGATGACTGGCGCAGATCGCCGAGTTCGAAGGAAGCGCTATCCAGAATTTCACCGTGACTACCGATACTGGCGCGGATTTCCCGCTGCAGAGCGTTGCAGGCCGCCAGCCCCGCAGCCAGCAGCCCCAGTTTCGGAGCACGGGACTGCCCGGCAAAATAGCCACGGCAAGCAGCCGCGGCTTCCACTGAAGACAGTACGGCCAGCAGATCTTCGGCCGGCAGCCAGCTGCCGTCCGCATGCAGCCGTCGCAAACTGCGGCGCAGATCACGACAACCACCCAGGGGTGGACGTCCCTGCTGCTCGACAAGCGCCGCCATTTCGGCAACCTCCGCCAGCGCTTCGATCACCTGGGCCGGATTATCGAGCGGATGCAGAGCCAGAATCCGCTCCTGTCCCGGCTCGGTGACGGCATGGCCGGCCAGCAGTCGGACAACTTTATCGTATTCGAGAACCCGCAGGGTTTCTTCGCTCATCAACTCCATGGACCTGCATAATGTTTCAGGACTCGCTTCCCGACGCGGAATCGGCCGGCCCGCCGTAGCGGAACAGGGAGGCGCCCATTTCAACAAGGGGCGGCGCCAGACGTGACTGAAGCATGGGTTTTTGCACGGATTCGGGAAGCGGGCTGCGACTCAGCCCGTACAGAACCAGAATCAATATCGCTCCACCCTGCAGCAGTCCGAACAGGCCACCGGCAACCCTGTTGAAGCCTCCGAGAAAAAGCAACTTGACGAAACGTGACAGAATAAACCCGATTATCGCAAAAATCAAGGCCGTCAGTAAAAACAGGGCGACAAACGCGATAATCACGCCCAGCTGACGCGGCATGGAAAAGGTTTTGAGCAAGCCTTCAGCCAGGTAGGGATGAAACCGCATGGCGACCGCCAACCCGCCGAACAGGCCGAGCAGGGAACAGAGTTCCTTGAGCAGGCCCCGCACCAGCCCCTTGACGAGGAACAGGCCCAGAACGGCGAGTATGGCCATATCGACAACATTCATGCGACACCCTCCATAGGCATTATCCGTGGGCGAGGCGCTCCCTGACCATGTCGCTGACCAGCTTGCCGTCGGCGCGGCCGCGGGTTTCGGCGGAAACGATCTTCATCACCTTGCCCATGTCGCGGGGGCCTGCGGCTCCGGTCTCGGCCACTGCCCGTTCGATCAGGGAGGCGATTTCCTCAACAGCGAGGGGTGCCGGCAGGAATTCCTGCAGAATGGCCAACTCGGCTTCTTCCTTTTCGGCCAATTCGGCGCGGCCGCCTTCCCTGTAAAGCTGCACCGACTCCTTGCGCTGTTTGACCAGGGAAGACAGGACACCGACCACCTCTTCGTCGGCCAGCTCGCCGCGCTGCTCGATCTCGCGGTTTTTGACCGCCGCCAGTACCATGCGCACGGTTGTGAGACGCAGACTGTCCTTGGCCTTCATGGCTGATTTCATGGCATCGCTAAGCTGTTGTTTGAGACTCATGCTGACCCACCTTTTATGAAAAACGTCAACGGAAACCGGCAATTTCGGGACCTCGACTCACACACCTGCCGCCACGGCCCGCGCGCAAGATGTGTTTCACCCCTTGCGGCTGGCCTTTTCCTCGATGCCGGACAGGCCGAACCGCCGCCGCAATTCGGCATAGACGCGCTCCGGCGGCAAATCGTAATAACCGAGCAGTACCAGTACGTGAAAAAACAGATCGGCGACTTCGTAAACCACTTCGTCGGCGCTGCCACCCTTGCCGGCCACCGCGGTCTCGGTGGCTTCCTCGCCGATTTTGCCGAGAATCTTGTCAAGGCCCTTGGCAAACAGGGAAGCCACATAGGACTTCTGCGACGGGTTGTCGCGTCGCTCCAGCACCACCCGGTAAACCTGCTCCAGGATATCGCCCCGGGGCGCGGCCAGAGAGCCTTGCTGTCCGAAAATCACGGTCTTGAAACAATGGCGCGATTCGCCATCCTGCTCCACCGACACCAGCAGGCTGTCACCGGAGCAGCTCAGGCGGATCTCCTTCACCCGCTGGGCGTTGCCGGCATCGGGACCCACCAGCGCCTTTCTGGAACGCGAGTAGCGATGCAGCAGGCCGGTTTCCAGGCTCAGCCGCAGGGCCTGGTCATTGAGCTGCGAAAGCATCAGCACTTCGCCGCTGGCGGCGCAGCGCACCACCGCGGGGATGAGTCCTGCGGCATCGTAGGTGATGTTGTTCAGATCGGTCATGGTTCTGTCTCCCGGCCGTAGCGCCCACTTACAGCCGCGCCGCCACGCCGCGCTGCTGCAGATATTCCTTGCATTCGCGGATCGTGTACTCGCGGAAGTGAAAAATACTGGCGGCGAGGGCAGCACTGGCACCGCCTTCGGTCAGTCCCTGATGGATATGCTCCAGATTGCCGACGCCCCCGGAGGCGATGACCGGGATACTCACCAGATCGCTGATGCCACGGGTCAGAGGAATATCGTAGCCGTCCTTGGTGCCGTCCTTGTCCATGGACGTCAGCAGGATTTCGCCGGCGCCGTAAGCCTCCATGCGCATCGCCCACTCCATGGCATCGATGCCGGTCGGCGTGCGGCCACCGTGAATATAGACTTCCCAGCGCTGCGGATCGCTGCCGGCAACGCGTCGGGCATCGATGGCCACCACGATGCATTGGGATCCGAAACGCTCTGCCGCCTCCTTGACGAAGGCGGGGTTGTTGACCGCTTCCGTATTGATGGATACCTTGTCGGCCCCGGCGTTGAGCAGGTTGCGGATATCGTCGATGGTACGGATGCCGCCACCGACGGTCAGGGGCATGAACACCCGCTCCGCGGTGCGCGCCACCACATCGAGAATGATATTGCGCTTGTCGCTGGAGGCGGTGATGTCGAGAAAGGTCAGTTCGTCGGCGCCCTGGGCATCGTAGGCTTCGGCGGCCTCAACCGGGTCGCCGGCATCGCGCAGTTCGAGGAACTGCACTCCCTTGACCACCCGCCCGTCCTTGACATCGAGACAGGGGATAATACGTTTCGTCAGCATGACTCGCCCTTCACAAGATAAGAACGCCGCGGCCCGATTACAAGGGCTGCGGGTTAATTAATTGGATCAAAAACCGGGAAAAACCGGATTTTGCACCGCGGAGACCACTGAGGTCGCAAAGGAAGCATTCAAACCAAAGACCCGTCTCCGTGGACTCAGCGCTCTCCACGGTAAAGATTCAATTTATAGGCAAAGATCAAAATTGCAGGCTTTGTCGGAATCCTCAAAATCGGCGCGGAATCAGGCTTTACCCTTGGTCAGCGCCACGGCTTCGCGCAGATCGAGGCTGCCGGTGTAGAGAGCCTTGCCGGTAATCACGCCGCTCACGCCGTACTTTTCAATGGTCATCAGGCGCGCGATATCGTCGAGACAGGACACCCCGCCGGATGCAATAACGGGGATCTCAATCGATTCGGCCAGGGCGCGGGTCGCCTCCAGGTTGGGACCGCCCATCATGCCGTCGCGGGAGATATCGGTATAAATGATCGCCTCGACGCCGAAGCCCTCCATCTCCCTGGCCAGTTCGCTGGCCAGTTTTTCGGTCACGTCGGCCCAGCCGCGCACCGCCACCAGGCCGTCGCGGGCATCGATGCCGACCACGATGTGCCCGGAAAACAGGCGGCAGGCCTCGCGCACCAGATCCGGGTTTTCCTTGGCAACCGTGCCGAGGATCACCCGATCGATGCCGAGCTTCAGGTAGGCCTCGATGGTCGCCAGGTCGCGGATCCCTCCTCCCAGTTCGGTGGGGATGGAAACCGCGTCGACAATGGCGCGAATAGCGTCACGATTGCGCGGCACGCCGGCAAAAGCGCCGTCGAGATCGACGATGTGCAGCAATTCGCCGCCCTGCTCCTGCCAGCTGCGGGCCTGGGCGCCGGGATCGTCGCTGTAGACCGTATCCTTCTCCATAAGGCCCTGCTCGAGACGTACGCAGCGCCCTTCCTTCAAATCGATAGCCGGGATGACAATCATTATAACTCTCCGAAGTTTTTGAGGATTTTCAAGCCGACCCGCTGGCTCTTTTCGGGATGAAACTGGGTCGCCATAAGGTTGTCCCGCCAGATGGCGGTACAAAAGGTGCGACCGTAGTCGGTGGTTGCGGCAACCACCGAGTCATCCTCGGGCACGACATAATAGGAATGCACGAAATAGACCGACTCGCCGTTTTCGATCCCGTTGAAAATAGGGGCCGGACGGCGGATATCGATCTGGTTCCAGCCCATGTGCGGCACCTTGAGCACCTCGCTTCGGCAGCGCATGTCCCCCGGGAAGCGCACCACCCGTCCGGGGACGATGTTCAACCCCTTGTGATGGCCGAACTCCTCGCTTTCGGTAAACAGCAGCTGCAGCCCCAGACAGATGCCGAGGAACGGCCGACCGGATTCCACATGCCGCAGAATCGGCTCGACGAAGCCGCCGCTGGTTAATTGGTCCATGCAATCGCGAAACGCGCCTACGCCGGGCAGCACCAGCCTGTCGGCCCTGGCCACGACCGCCGGATCGTCCGTCACCCGGGCCTCGAAGCCGACCTTTTCGAAGCCTTTCTGCACGCTGCGCAGATTGCCCATCCCGTAATCGACAATCACAATCATCCGTTACAGCTTTCCTTTGGTGGACAGCACCCCTTCGATGCGGGGATCGACACCGGTAGCCTCGTCCAATGCCCGCGCGAAGGCCTTGAAAACGCCTTCGATCATGTGGTGCAGATTACGGCCGTAGACCAGATTGACGTGCACGTTGGCCCCGGCGTGGTTACAGAATGCGGTAAAAAACTCCTCGACCAGTTCCACGTCGAAGGTACCGAGCTTGGCTTTGGGAAGTTCCATGTTGTAGACCAGGCAGGCCCGTCCCGAAAAATCGAGGCACACCGAGGCCAGGGTCTCGTCCATGGGGACAGTCGCGGCACCGTAACGGCGGATGCCCCGTTTATCGCCGAGGGCCGCGGCGAACGCCTGCCCGAGACAGATCCCCAGGTCTTCCACCGAGTGGTGGTCGTCGACCTCGATATCGCCTTCGGCCGCAACCGTCAGGTCGAAAAAACCGTGACGGGACAGCAACGTCAGCATGTGGTTCATAAAGGGAACCGGCGTGTCGATACGGCTTTCCCCCCGGCCGTCGAGGGTCAGGCTCAAATGGATGTTGGTCTCCCCGGTCTGTCGATCGATGGTGGCGCTGCGAGACATGGCTAACCCCCTTGCCAGCAGATGGTTGACACAGGCTGTGAAAGGCCCGCCCACAAGGACGGGAACTAGAGATCGCTGAGGCGAATGCTGACCGAACGCCCATGGGCTTCGAGCCCCTCCAACCCGGCCAGATGCACGATGGCTGGACCCAGCCGCCGCAGCCCCGCCCGGGAAAAAGAGATAATGCTCGATTTCTTGACGAAGTCGTCCACGCCCAGTGGCGAGAAGAAACGCGCCGTGCCGCCGGTCGGCAGGGTATGGTTGGGGCCGGCCAGATAATCGCCTGCCGCTTCGGGGCAGTGGTGCCCCATAAAAATGGCGCCCGCATGGCGGATTTTCGGCAGCAGGGAAAAGGCATCGCTTACCGCCAACTCCAGATGCTCCGGAGCGATGCGGTTGCTCAGCGCCACCGCTTCGTCCAGATCCCTGGCGATCAGGATGGCGCCGAAATCTTCGATGGAACGGCGCGCGATGGCGGCCCGCTGCAGGGTGGACAGATGCTCCTCCACGGCCTGCTGCACACGGCGGCCGAAACCGGCATCGGTGGTCACCAGAATAGCGGCCGCCAATTCGTCGTGCTCGGCCTGGGACAGCAGGTCGACGGCAATATGCTCCGGGCTGCCGCTGCCGTCATTGATCACCAGTATTTCGCTCGGCCCGGCGATCATGTCGATGTCGACCTGGCCGAATACCATTTTTTTAGCAGTGGCGACATAGATGTTACCCGGGCCGGTGATCTTGTCGACCCGCGGTACGGTCTCGGTGCCGTAGGCCAGCGCGGCAACCGCCTGGGCGCCACCGATTTTAAAAATACGGTCGACGCCGGCCAGATGCGCCGCCGCCAGCACATGGGGATTGACTTCCCCGCGCGGCATCGGCACCACCATGACAACCTCTTCCACGCCGGCAACCTTGGCGGGAATGGCGTTCATCAGTACCGAGGAGGGGTAACTGGCCTTACCGCCAGGCACATAGATCCCGACCCGTTCCAGGGGCTGCACCATCTGGCCCAGCACGACGTCCTGCTCGTCGGTGGTCAACCATGTTTCGGTTTTCTGGCGACGATGGAAGGCAGCGATACGATCGGCGGCCAGTTGCAGCGCCTGCAGCGATACCGTGTCGACAGCGGCCAGCGCCGCGTCGATCTCGGCGGGTGAAACTTCCAGCCCGGCGGGGGTAAGATTCATGCCGTCGAAACGGGCGGTATATTCGAGCAGCGCTGCATCTTTGCGCAACCGTACCGCCTCCAGAATTTCCCGCACGGTCTCCTCGACCCCCTCGGGGGGCTTTTCCCCCCGCGCGACAATCGCACCGAGGGCGGATTCGAATCCGGCATCGTCAAATGACAGCAATCGCATCATGGCTCGCTCCTCAACCGTTGGCGGATTCCGCTGCCAGAACCTTTTCCAGATCCTGGATAATGCGGGTAATACGCTGATGCTTGGTCTTGAGGCTGGCGCGGTTCACGATCAGGCGACTGGTGATTTCGGCAATGGTCTCCACTTCCACCAGACCGTTTTCACGCATGGTCGCTCCCGTCGAAACCAGATCGACGATACGCTCCGCCAAACCGACGAGGGGCGCCAGTTCGATAGAGCCGTAAAGCTTGATGAGTTCGACCTGCACGCCGCGCCCGGCGAAAAACCGCTCGGTGACATTGGGATACTTGGTCGCCACGCGGATATTGGACCAACTGGCAGGATCCTCATCGCGCAACAGCTCTCCGGGCTCGGCCACCACCAGACGGCAATAGCCGAACTTCAGATCGAGAGGCTCGTAGAGGTCCTTGCCCTGCTCCAGCAGGGTATCCTTGCCCACCACCCCGAGATCGGCACAACCGTATTCGACATAGGTCGGCACATCGGTGGCCCGCACCGCCATGAAGCGGAATTTGGTCTCGGGATTCTCGAACACCAGTTTGCGGCTATCGCCCTGCATTTCAGGGCAGGTGATGCCGATTTTGGCGAACAACTCCATGGAGTCCTGCATGATGCGCCCCTTGGGCAGGGCAAACGTTATGTAATCGCTCATAATTCATTCGTCCTTTGTCAGTTGTCCATGGTTCGTCGTCCACTGTCGCGATCGAGGTGCCGGCAGACAATTTACCGCGGACGATGTTTCATCATCGAGCAGCGGCATGGTCTTTTGCGACGAACCACGGACCAGGGACAACGGACAGCAGTTACGCCTTTACCCGTTCAATCCGCGCACCGAGAGCGCGGAACTTGTCCTCGATGCGTTCGTATCCACGGTCGAGATGGTAAATGCGCGACACGGTCGTGGTATTTTCCGCGGACAGGCCGGCCAGCACCAGACAGGCGCTGGCCCGCAGATCGGTAGCCATGACCGGGGCGCCAAGCAATCCCTTGACACCGTTGATCTTTGCCATTTTGCCATCGATGGCGATATCGGCGCCGAGCCGCTGCAATTCGCATACATGCATGAAGCGGTTCTCAAACACGTTTTCGGTTATCACGCTGGTGCCGTCGGCGATGCTCATCAACGCCATGAACTGCGCCTGCATATCCGTCGGGAAGCCGGGGTGCGGACCGGTTTTGATATCGACGGGAGCAATGCGTCGCGGGCCCTGCACACGCAAGACATGATCTTCGATGCTGATTTCGGCGCCAGCCTCCTGCAGTTTGCTGACAAGCGCCTCGAGATCGGCTTGCCTCGCCCCCAGCAAACGCACGTCACCCCGGGTCATGGCAGCGGCAACCATAAAGGTGCCCGCCTCGATGCGGTCGGGCATGACGGTATGGCGCAGCGGCTGCAGATCATCGACCCCTTCAATGATGATGCGATCGGTGCCGGCCCCTTCGATACGGGCCCCCATGGCCGTCAGCGCGGCGGCCAGGTCAACGATTTCAGGCTCGCAGGCGGCATTTTCGAGAACCGTCGTTCCGCGCGCCAGGCAAGCCGCCATCAGCAGATTTTCGGTACCGCCGACAGTGGGAAAATCGAAATAGATGTTGGCGCCCTGCAAACGCTTGGCGCGGGCCTCCACGTAACCATGGTCGAGATCGATGCGAGCGCCCATGGCCTCGAAACCCTTGAGATGGAGATTGATGGGGCGGGCACCGATGGCGCAGCCCCCGGGCAGACTGACGCGGGCATGACCCAGCCGTGCCAGCAACGGCCCGAGCACCAGCACCGATGCGCGCATGGTGCGGACCAGATCGTAAGGTGCCTCGACGCTCTGAATCCGCGTCGCATCGACCGCGAACACACCTTCGTCCCGAGTCACTTCGGCTCCGAGGATGGTCAGCAGTTTTTCGGCGGTGCCGATATCCCGCAGATCCGGGACATTTTCGAGCTGATGCCGTCCGGAACCGAGCAAGGTTGCGAACAGCAAAGGCAGCGCGGCATTTTTAGCGCCGCTGACCCGGACCTCACCCTTGAGCCGGTTTCCACCATGAACGATTATTTTTTCCAAATCCGCCACCACCTTTGTTCAAATAGAGGGCGCTTGTTTCATTTTGCAGGATCGGCCAATGGGGCCGTCAGGTTCCGGAAATCACCCGCCAGTGGCGCGTCGCGCCCCCACCACCCGCGGCACACCGCCATAATCGGCCCGGCAGAAACTCTCCTGCAGACCGGCGGCTTCAAACAGTTTCTGAACATGGCACGCCTGGCCGATGCCGACCTCGACCAGCAGCCAGCCCCCGGGCGCCAGGCGGCCGGCCGCCTGAGCCGCCAGGATCCGGTAAGGATCGAGCCCGTCGTCGCCGCCATCGAGGGCGCGGCGGGGTTCGAAGTCGCGGACTTCGGGCATCAGCCCGTCCAGATCGGCACGCGGAATATACGGCGGGTTCGACACGATCAGATCAAACGGCCCCTCCGGCAGCAGCGCCAGGTCGGCTTCGACAAACCGGATATGCGCCTCGACACCGTTGCGTCGCGCGTTGCCCGCAGCCACCTGCAGAGCCCGCGGGCAGATATCGAGAGCCACAACCCGGGCATCGCGCCACTCACTGGCCAGGGCAATCGCGATCGCGCCGCTGCCGGTGCCGACATCCAGCACACGGCCGCCCGTGGCAACCCGCAAGGCCTCTTCGATCAGAACCTCGGTATCCTGCCGGGGGATCAATACCGCCGGCGAAACAGCCAGTGGCAGGGACCAGAATTCCGTTTCCCCGAGGATATACTGCAACGGCTCCCGGCGGGCCCGGCGCACCAGCAGAGCACGAAATGCCGCCAGCTCGGACGCTTCCAGGGGGCGATCAAAATGCAGGTACAGGCCGACGCGGTCCAGACCGAGACAGGCACCGAGCAGCAGTTCGGCATCCCGCCGGCCGCCTTCGATCCCCTTGTCACGAAAAAAATCGGCGGTCCATTGCAAAATTTTGAGAACCGTCCAGGTTTGCGCCAAGCTCAAGCCTCCTGGGCCGCCATCGCCTCACTCTGATAATGCAAGGTCAGGGGCTCGATGAGTTCGGTCAGGCTGCCCTGCATAATGCTGTCCAGCCGGTAAAGAGTCAGACCGATGCGATGATCGGTACAGCGCCCCTGGGGGAAATTGTAGGTGCGGATGCGCTGACTGCGGTCGCCGCTGCCGACCTGGCTTTTTCGATCGGCGGCCATCTGCGCCTGCTGGTCGGCAACCATCCGGTCGAGAATGCGCGACCTGAGCACCTTCATGGCCTTGGCCTTGTTTTTGTGCTGGGATTTTTCATCCTGGCAGGAAACGACCACTCCCGTCGGCAAATGGGTAATGCGCACCGCCGACTCGGTCTTGTTGACGTGCTGCCCTCCGGCGCCGGAAGCCCGGTAAACGTCGATACGCAGATCGCCCGGATCGATATCGATATCCACATCCTCGGCCTCGGGCAGCACCGCCACGGTACAGGCGGAAGTATGGATTCGTCCCTGCGCTTCGGTTTCCGGCACCCGCTGCACGCGGTGGGTCCCGCTTTCGTACTTGAGCCGGGAATAAACCCGGGCGCCACTGATCATGGCGATGACTTCCTTGAAGCCGCCCGCTTCCGACTCGGAAACGCTGAGGGTCTCGACCTTCCAGCCCTGTGTCTCGGCAAATCGGCCGTACATGCGGAACAGATCGCCGGCAAACAGGGCCGCTTCGTCGCCGCCGGTACCGGCACGGATCTCGAGAATGACGTTTTTGTCGTCATTGGGATCCTTTGGCAACAGCAGAACCTTGAGCTGGCTCGCCAGTTCCTCCCGCCGCGCCTCCAGTTGCGGCAGTTCGCCCCGGGCCATATCGCGCATTTCCGGATCGCTGTCCTGCAGCAATTCACGATTGCCTTCGATCTCCTCACCCACGCGCTTGTAGTCGCGATAGGCCTCGACCACTTCCAGAAGCTCGGCGTGCTCCCGGGTCAGATCCAGAAAGCGTTTCTGCTGCGACACCACGGCCGGGTCGGCCAGCAGCCCTTCGACCTCACGGAACCGGTCTTCCACTTCTTCAAGCTTGTTGAACATACCTTTGCTTTCTGTCGCCTTGGTCCGATCATGGCGGAATGTTACAGGTCGGCGAATTCCCTGCGCACCTGATCCGCCTGGCCGCAACCCATGGCCCCTTCCGGACAGGCGCCGTGCAGGCAGCCGGGACCGGCCCCGGCGAACAGTCGCGGCGCCGCGCCACGTGCCAGGCGCAGCATCTCCACCGCCAGGTCACGTATTTCCCACTGGGCCCGCCGGCAGCAGCGCAAGGCGAAAAAATGCAGCAACTCACGGGCATTCATGGTCAGAACCAGCTTGGTGGCCGCCGCGTTTGGCAACACGAAGCGAGCATCCTCGGCAGGCACCCCGGCCTCCATCAATCTGCCATAAACCCGGTGCATTTCCTGCATCGCGGCCTCGAAAATCTCCACAAGGGCGGGATCCCGGGCGATGGACGGAGGGGTCACAGTCTCGAACCGCTCCCGGTGCGATACGTAGCGCTGGCTCTGCTGGGAATAGGATGCCAGGCGATGACGCACCAGCTGATGAGAGCAGGCGCGACTGATCCCCTCGACACCAAAGGTGAAGGAAACATGCTCCAGGGTAGACAGATGACCGACGGCAAGAATCTTGGCGAGAAGGGCCTCCCGGCGGTCACCGTCCTGCTGCAGCAGGTCTTCGACGGAAGAGGCCGAATAGCACAGCCGGGCGGCGGCAGCCACCAGCCGCTCGGGTTCGGGAGTATGTGTCAACAGTTTTACGCGCATATTTTTCCCGACCCGGGCCCATGGAAACCGCGGCACATACTGCGAGCCGGCAACCATCAGGCCCAAATGCAACAGGGCAGAAACGACCCCTGCCGCTTCTGCCTGCATGCAATGAACAAACGGCCCCGGAGGGCCGTCTCCGGCGATTACTTATCGTTTTTGGCGTATTTTTTGCGGAAACGATCAATCCGACCGGCTGTATCGAGAAGTTTCTGCTTGCCGGTGAAGAACGGATGGCAGGCGGAGCAGACCTCGACCTGGATATCGGCACACTTGGTCGACCGGGTTTCGATGACATTGCCGCAGTGGCACTTGATCTCCACCGCTTCGTATTTGGGATGGATTCCTTCTTTCATGGCATTTTCTCCTTGATGCCCTGGCTTGGTACAGGGCGATAACGTAAAGCGTATTGCGCTGCAAGGCAAAGCGTATTTTTTACCATTTAAGACCGCTGATCGCAAGCCTTTTCTGAACAAAAACCCTACTGATTCATGGAATCGAAAAACTCTTCATTGGTCTTGGTGGCAGACAGTTTTTCCAGCAGGAACTCCATACTGTCGACCACATTCATGGAGGACAACACCTTGCGCAGCAACCACAGACGCTGCAATTGGGTCTGCCCGACGAGCAGCTCCTCGCGGCGGGTACCGGACTTGTTGGCGTCGATGGCCGGAAAGGTGCGCTTGTCGACCAGACGCCGGTCAAGCACCGCCTCCATGTTGCCCGTCCCCTTGAACTCCTCGAAAATGACCTCGTCCATCTTGCTGCCGGTGTCGACCAGCGCCGTGGCGATAATGGTCAGGCTGCCGCCCTCCTCGATATTGCGGGCCGCGCCGAAAAAGCGCTTGGGTTTGTGCAGGGCATTGGAATCGACCCCGCCGGACAGAATCTTGCCACTCGGCGGCACCACCGTATTATAAGCGCGGGCAAGGCGGGTGATGGAGTCGAGCAGAATCACCACGTCGCGCTTGTGTTCCACCAGGCGGCGGGCTTTTTCGATGACCATTTCAGCGACCTGCACGTGACGCGTGGCCGGTTCGTCGAAGGTGGAGGAAATGACCTCGCCCTTGACGGAACGCTGCATGTCCGTCACCTCTTCGGGGCGCTCGTCGATAAGCAGGACAATGAGGTAAACTTCGGGATGATTGACCGCTATGGAATTGGCGATGTTCTGCAGCAGGATGGTTTTGCCGGTGCGGGGCGGCGCCACGATGAGGCCGCGCTGGCCCTTGCCGATGGGCGTCACGAGATCCATGACGCGCATGGAAAGATTGTCCGGGGTGGTCTCCAGAACGATGCGCTCCTGGGGATAGAGCGGAGTCAGGTTGTCGAACAGGGTCTTGTCCCGGGCGATGGCAGGATTTTCGAAGTTGACCTCGGCGACCTTGAGCAGGGCGAAGTAGCGCTCACCCTCCTTGGGCGGACGTATCTGTCCGGCGACCGTATCGCCAGTGCGCAGGTTGAAGCGCCGGATCTGCGATGGCGACACATAGATATCGTCGGGTCCAGGCAGATAGTTGGCATCGGGAGCCCGCAAGAAACCGAAGCCGTCCGGCAGGATTTCCAGCACCCCTTCACCAAAAATGGCGCCGTTTTTCTCCGCGGTCGCGTTGAGAATCGTGAAGATCAGATCCTGCTTGCGCATACCGGCGGCGCCGTCCAGCTTGAGTTCCTTGGCAATAGCCGCCAAATCGGTAATCTTCTTTTCCTTAAGTTCCTTTAAATTCATTTTTTCTCCTGTGAATGCACGCCGGCCACAACTGTCCTTCGGCCGTCATGCATGCCGGCTCCGATGGGGCGGATTTACCGCCTGAGCCCGTCACCGCGATCGCCCGAACCGCGCGGATTGTTACAGATCCTGGAAAAGCTGCAGAAAGGGTGGGACGATTTTCCTTATCTATATATGGATGCGGCACACGACATACACGCCGTTGCACCGAATATTGGGAATCTGGTTCCTTTTATGTTGCCGGGCAAACTGTTTTTTTAACGGGATGATGTTCCGAAAGGTATCTTGGTATGGGATTTCTGTCCTGAAGAAGCGAACTGATTATGCTTCTATCTACCTTGTTTGAAACAAACTGTCAATGGCTTAATTGCTTTTTCAAGGCACTGTCCTTTCGGTTTTGCGGGGCGCCCTTTCGGAAAAAGGACGCCCCGCAGAGCCAGACGATCATTCGTCAGCCGGCTTGCCGAAAGGATTCAGCAGTCCCGGCTTGAGGCCGGAAGCCAGGTTTTTGAACAATGCGTGATAGGGAACCGGCAACTGGCTCTTTCCGAGCCAACTCTTGTCCGGTGTGGTCAGGGCCCGCTCCAGGCCCGGCACCGTGATATATTTTTTCGCCACCTGATCGGTCTGGTTATAATAGGCCTCGTCGAAATCCGGATATTGCAGGTTCAAAAAGGGTTCTCCGACCGGACTGCGGGATTCCCAGACGATCTCCCCGGTGGGCAGCACCACCGCCGCGGATACCAGAATACTATCATAGACGGCATCCAGGTAATTGATTCGGGTGCGATCCCAACGCCGTTCCTGCCTCGGGGCACCGTTGAAAACGACCACCAGCAGGGCATCGACCGCCGCGCTCCGGGCCAACTCAGCAACCGCATCGGGGCGGAAACGATAAACATAACCGCCATCCTTGTCGGCCATGGCCTTGCGTGACACGGCGATGCTGCGCAACAGTTCATCCGGCTGCCCCGGCACCGCACGCACATCGAAGTAGGCCTTTTTCTCGCGCAACAGTTCAACCAGCGCCACCTCTTTGCCGGCGTTGGCCCGCCGCAGCGCCTCGATAACCTGCGCTGCCTCGGGATGGCGGATCGACGATCCGTCATCCACAATCAGCGGCAAAACCCCGAGCGTCTTGACCAGAGATCGGTACTGGTCCTTGGGAACATTGTAAACGCCGCTGGAGCAGCCGACCGATACCATCGTCGTCAGCAGAAACAGTATCATCATCCATCCCGTGCGCCCCATAAATCCTTCCTCCCTGAAAAGCAGCTTTCCTGCCTTTCGTCATAGGTTTTTCATCTAAAAACGACTCTTCCCCCACCCACCGGCGCACCTGCCGGACGGCGCGCAGCGCCGTCCAGACCAACCAGGGAAAAACAGGCGATCGCACCGACCAGGTCAACACATGATGCCACCGCAAGAACCATGCCTTGCCTTGTTCACGGCGGCATCGGAGCAGAGAAAAGCGCTCCAGTCAAGGGATTGTTGACAGACCCTCGCGAAGGGGTTAAATTCCTTTACATTGCTCATCTATTTAGGTTTTTTTAATTTCAAAGGAGGGATTCTCCCATGAAAGCCTTTTTGGCCCTTGTCCGCAAACATTTGTTTGCCTGTATCTGCCTGCTGATGGTTTCCGGCCCCTGCCTGGCCGCCAGTCTTGAACCCACCGGCCTGCAGGACGGCCAGTTGCTCCCCAAAAACCGGGCCGAGCTTCGCGTCGGCCTCTCCTACGCCGACGGCACGCACAATCTGTTCCAGAGCGAAGACCGCGACCGCAGGGTTTTCGAGGTCCCGTCCCTGACTCTTACCCTGGGTCTCGCTGAACGCGTCGAAGCCCAACTGCTGTACAGCTACCTGCATCTGCGTGAAGACGGCCAGGGCGACAAATGGGGCAGCGGCGACCTGACGATGGGTCTTAAAGTCCGCATCTGGCAGGAATCGCTGCGCCTGCCGGCCATCGCCCTGCGCCTGGCCACCAAGTTGCCCAATGCCGACGACAAAAACGACTTCGGCACCGATGACGCGGATGTCTTTATCGAAGCGCTGTTCACGCGCAATTATCCCTTGTTCAGCCTGTTCGTCAACACCGGACTGGCGATTCTCGGCAATCCGCATTCGGGCAGCAGCAGCCAGCACGACATGATCAAATATGGCGTCGGCGTAAGAATCCCGGTACTGGAAGACCGACTCGACGCCCTGGTGTCCGTCGAGGGCATGGAAGGCTCCTATTCGCTCAACAGCCGCGGTGCCCTGCGCGCCGGCATTCAGGCCCGCCTGGGACGCTTTACCTGGGACCTGGGCGGCTCCGTCGGCTACATCAGCAAAAGCGAGAACTGGAGCCTGCGCACCGGCCTGACCACTTATTTCGACCTGCCGGCCAACTGGTAATCCCTGCAGAGGCCGGAGCCACTGCAGGCTCCGGCCTCTGCAGCATTCATTACCTGCTCCTCGGCACCTTCGCACGATCGAAATGCCGCACCGCCCAGCTCAGCACCTCCGCAGGCTGAGCGCCTTGCAAACCCTCCGGCACATTTTGCCCCAGGAACCTCAGCGCCTGGCAGATCAGATTTCCGCCGCCGTCGCGGTCGAGGCTCACGGCACCGTGGCGTTTGCTGAGCTTTTCGCCATCCGGCGCCAGCGCCAGCGGCAGATGCGCATAGCAGGGCACGGCAAATCCGAGACAATGGTGCAGATAGATCTGCCGGGGCGTACTGCTGAGCAGGTCGGCTCCGCGCACCACCTGGGTAACGCCGCTTTCGGCATCATCCACCACCACCGCCAGCTGATAGGCAAACAGGCCATCGGCCCGGCGCAACACAAAATCACCGACATCTTCCGCCAGGCACTGCCGGTACTCGCCGTTCAGGCAGTCGTGAAAGCCGACCGTGCAATGCGGCACGCGCAGGCGCCAGGCTCTCGCCGGACGCCCTGGCGGCAGGCCATCCCGACAGGTACCGGCGTAGACCGGCCCCTCCTCGCCGCGATGGGGCGCGCTGGCCAGCACCTCTTTGCGGGAGCAGGCACAGGCAAACAGATGGCCGCTTCGACGCAACTGGTCCAAAACAGCCTCGTAGCGCTCGACGCGACGGCTCTGAAACAGGATTTCACCGTCCCACTCCAACCCCAGTCTCTCCAGGGTCCGCAGTATTTCGTCCGCGGCCCCCGGTACCAGTCGCGGTCCGTCCAGGTCCTCCATGCGCACCAGCCAGCGGCCTCCGGCCTGCCTGGCGAAGCAGTAGCTGCCTACCGCCGTCACCAGTGAACCAAAATGCAGCGCGCCCGTGGGGCTGGGTGCAAAACGCCCGACGACCCCGGTGGTTGCGGCTGTGCGATGGGATATATGCAGCTCGTTCATAATGTTGAAAATAATGCCGGCAGGCCCGTGCAGCTGTCAAGAGGGCCGGCATGGCAACCGGCGACAGGCATGATGGAAATTTGTGGTATTTTTTATACACAGGGGAATTTGGTGCAGGTGCTTTGTGGTGTCTGCCGCTATGCTGCTCCATCTTTTTCGCGAAGGCATCAACCATGAAAAAGCCATTGCTGAAGGTTCTGATCTGTCCTGCCTGCCGGCCGGCCGAAGTCGCCCTCACCCCGGAGATTCGTCAGGAATGCGGGGGAGATATCCTGCAGGGCGACCTGATCTGCCCAGCCTGCGGTCACGCCTATCCGATCCGTGACGGACTGGCATACCTCGAACCACCGGCAACCTCGCCAAAACAGGCCGGCACCGGTTATGAATCGCCCCGGGCACTGGCCTCTTACCTCTGGAGCCATTACGGCGACCTGCTCGGCGACAGCGAAGCCTCCGACGCCTACCACCGCTGGGCCGGACTGATGGCGCCGGGCCAGGGCCTGGCCCTGGACATTGGTTCGGCCGTCGGCAGGTTTGCCTTCGAAATCCACGACCGGTTCGATTTCGTCATCGGCATCGACAAATCCGAATCTTTTATCCGCACCGCCCGGGAACTGCTGATTCGACGAGGACGGACGGTACTGCTGCCTGAGGAAGGGCAGCTGGTCCGGGAAACCACCCTGCGGCTGCCTGCGGCCTGGCATGGCCACAATGTCGAATTTCTGGTGGCTGACGCCCAGGCCCTGCCGTTCCGGTCGAGTACTTTTTCCTGCCTGGCTTCCCTGAATCTGGTCGACAAGCTGCCCTGTCCGCTGCGGCATCTGGCCGAGATGGACCGCGTAGCCCTCTCGACGGGGGCACAGGTGCTGGTTTCGGATCCCTTTTCCTGGTCCCTGGAAACCGCCGAGGAACGTCACTGGCTGGGGGGCAAAACCAGCCAGCCCTTTGCCGGTCGGGGCCTGGACAATATCGAAGCATTGCTGCGCGGCGAACTGCCGGGTCTGCGGAAAAGCTGGTCCATGGAAAACCGGGGACATGTCTGGTGGAAAATCCGTACCCATGCCAATCATTTCGAGCTGATCCGCAGCTGCTATATCAAGGCCCGGCGCTGACCGAAACGCCTGCCTGCGAAAAGGAGCGCGCCATGAAAAAGGATACCATCTGCCGCCTGTGCTCGGCCTGTTGTCCGGTGGAAGCCGAGGTGGAAAACGGCCGGCTCATCGCCGTCAAGCGCAAATCACTCGCGCCCCCCGATCAGCAACTTTCCTGCCCCAAACTGCTGGCGGCAGTGGAAATCACCTATGCCCCCGAGCGGCTCACCGTCCCTTTGATCCGGAACCGTAAGGGACAGCAGTGCGAAGCGGACTGGGACCAGGCCCTTGGCGCCGTCACCTCGCAGATGGAAAAAATCCGGCAGCGTCATGGCCCCCAATCCGTGGCCTGGCTGCGCGGCATGGCCGCCGACTGGGGAGCGCCCTGGGATTATGCCAGTCGCCTGATGCAGGCCTTCGGTTCACCCAATATCATCGGCAACGGGTCCGTCTGCCATGTCGCCAGGGAAATGGCCCACCATTTCACCTACGGCGCCATGACCATCCCCCAGACAAAGGATGCGCGCTGCGTTCTGATCTGGGGGAAAAACGACCGCAACACCTGCCCGCCGGCCTTCGAAGCCATTCAGCAGGCAAGACGGCAGGGTGCACGCCTGATCGTTGTCGATCCGCTGCGCACCCCACTGGCGGAGATGGCCGATATCTGGCTGCAGATCAAGCCCGGCCACGACGGTCTGCTGGCCATGTCCATGATCAGCACCATCATCGAAGAGGGGCTGTATGATCGCGCCTTCGTGACGCAATGGTGCACCGGGTTCGAGGAACTGCGCCGTGCCGCACGGCCTTTCACCGCCGAAACTGTCGCCGCGGATACCTGGCTGGAGCCGGCCACCATCCGCGCTGCCGCGCGCTTGTACGCCACCACCGCGCCCGCCTGCATCGTCGATGGCAACGGCCTGGATATGCAGCTGCAGGTTTTTGACGCCACCCGCGCCGTCTGCATGCTGCGCGCCCTGACCGGCAACCTCGACCGCCCCGGCGGGGACCTGCTGCCTCAGCCGGTGCCGGCACGCAACCTCCAACTCCAGGATCAGCTGCCCGCGCAGCTACCGGCGATCACCTGCGGCTATCCCCTGTTCAGCAGTTTCCACCCCAATTGGGGGCTGCATGCGCAATCCGCCCTGATCGATGCCATCCTCGAAGAACGGCCCTATCCGATCCGCATGCTCATCGTGCAGTCCGGCAACCCGGCCGTCACCATGACGGACACCCGCCGGGTGCGCCAGGCGTTGCAAAAACTCGACTGTCTGGTGGTCATTGATCTGTTCCCTACGCAGACCACGCGTCTGGCCGATGTCGTTTTGCCCGCCTGCGGATGCTTTGAAAAAACCCAGCTCAACCGGGCCGCCCTGCGTCATAATCTGATATGCCTGCAGGACCAGGTGATCGACCCTGTCGGCGACAGCTGGCCCGACTGGAAAATCGTGTTCGAGCTCGGCCGCAGGCTTAACCTGGACAGATTATTCCCCTGGCACAGCGTCGACCAGGCCATCGACTGCCAGCTGGAACCGGCGGGCATCACCACCGCGCAATTGCGCCGCCATCCGCAGGGCATCCGCACGGAGCCTGTCGCTTTCGAAAAGTACCGTCGCAACGGATTCGCAACGCCCACCGGCAAGGTCGAATTTCACTCCCCGCGGCTGGCGCGCCATGGCCAACCGGCAACCCCTTTTGAAAACGGGTTCGGCCCGGCCCTGGCCTTTGCCGATCAGCACCGGGAATACCCTTTCATTGCTATCAGCGGCGAGCGCAGCAGTCGTTACACCCATTCCCAGTTTCACCATATCCCCTCCCTGCGCCGCCAGGAAAACGAAGGCGTGGTCGACCTGCATCCCGACGACGCCTGCCGGCTCGGTATCGGCAACGGCGACCCGCTGCGGGTAACAACCCCCAGGGGCAGCCTTTACATGAAGGCCCGCCTCTGCGACCGGGTGCATGTCGGGTCCATTTGCATCGGCTGGGGATGGGGTGAAGTCGATCCACGGCACGGCATCAACAACCTGACCGACGATTCCTGCCGCAACCCCGTTACCGCCACGCCATCGAACCGCGGTTTTTTGTGCAGGGTGGAAAAAACGCAGGGATAAATCCCGAGGCATGCACCAAGGCCGCCGGATATTCACCTGAGCGGTGCCATGCCGGCGGCCTTGCGTGAATCGCACAGCCGCTTTGCCAAGCCCTGGTTCCGTAACGATTACCGGGGCCGACGGCCCCGGGTAGTGATCAGGCAGACAAACAGCACCAGACACAGAATCTGCCATGCCAGCAGTGAATTCCAGAGGTTCTGCAGCAAATGCCCCATCTGCAGCGACCACTCATACAGGCTGTCACCCAACAATGCGCGTATGGATTCCATGAACATTGTCCCCCCTTTTTAAGCAGCAGCACAGCAAGCGCCAAGCTAACCGGCCCGATCCCTAAAAGAAGTGTGCCCGGGATTTGCCGAACGGCAAGCGGCGGCCCGGAAAAAACGGCCATCGGCCCGAATCATGCTTTTTCCGGCACGGGACCGGCCGGCGCTTCGCTCAACCGCGCTGTAAAGCCGCCGCCAACGGCCGCCACCATCTCCATGCGGTGCCGGATGCAGGGAATACGATCTTCCGGATGGTGGGTCACATAAAGAAGCTGGGTATGCCCGCCCGCGCCGAGGTGATCGACCAGCTTCAGCACCATCTCCCGGTTGACTTCGTCCAGCCCCTGGCAAGGCTCGTCCAGAATCAGCAGGACCGGCATCTTGACCATGGCACGGGCCAGCAGGACCAGGCGCTGCTCGCCATAGGACAGAGCGCGCAGCGGCACGTGGCGCTTGTCCGCCATCTGCAGGATCTCCAGCCACTGCAGCGCGATGTCCCGCTGCGTGCGCGAGTAGCGCCCATATACCCCGATACTGTCGAAAAACCCGGAAACAACGGCCAGTTCGACCGTAACCCCGACCCGGTAACTTTCCTGGAAAGCGGTGGACACCAGACCGATTTGCCGCTTGATGTCCCAGATGCTCTCCCCCGTGCCCCGTTGGCGCCCGAACAGGCGGATGTCATTGGCATAAGCCTGGGGATTGTCGCCGGAAATCAGGCTCAGAAGGGTCGATTTTCCCGAGCCGTTGGGCCCGGAAATCTGCCAGTGCTGACCGGGCAGCACCGTCCAGTCAAGACCGTTCAGGACATATCTGCCATCATAGCGGACCATCACCTGTTTCATTTCGATCAGCGGTCCCCGCCCGGGCCAGGAGTCGGAGTCCTGTTTTTTGTCGCCTCGCGGCAGCTGATCCGGCAAGCTGTAGTGAAAAGCATGCAACCGCCGCAGCGCTCCGGATGCAAGCATCTGCTCCCGGGTGCCGCAAGCGAAAAGGCGGCAGTCGCGGATATAGGCCACATGGGTCAGGCAGGGGAGAATTTCACTGAAACGGTTCAACAGCAGCACAATGCAAAGCCCCCGTTGCGTCAGGGCGGTGATCAGCCCGCGCAGAACCTCACGGGAAGCGCTATCCAGACCGTCGAACGGCTCGTCAAGCACCAGCAGCTCCGGCTCCTGCAACAGTGCCCGGCAGATCAACACCTTGCGCATTTCGCCTGTGGACAGGTAGCGGATGCCACGGTCAAGCAACCCGTCCAGGCCGAGCTGCCCGACAAGCTCTTCGAGTCTCCGTGCGGCTTCGGGCCGACCCTCCAGGATAAAATCCCGCACCGGAGTGCCCTGGTCGATCCGGTCCAGAAAATCGGTGTCGTCGTTGTATCGCTCGATTCCAAGAATTTCGTCGACCGTTTCAAACGCGATACACACCGATTTCCCGGCGAGGTGCAAGGTTCCACGGAGAACCTCCATTTCACCGCACAACAGCCTGCCCAGCGCCGACTTCCCTGAACCGTTGGCACCCACCACGGCCCAATGCTGACCGTTGCC
>NZ_JBFWJQ010000010.1:0-38850 GCF_050253115.1 Syntrophotalea sp. | reverse complement strand
TGGTGGACATCGATCACTTCAAGGCCTACAACGATTACTATGGACATCTGGCGGGGGATGATTGCCTGCAGCGCGTGGCGCGGACACTTGAAACCGTGGTGGCCCGGCCCGGGGACCTGGCCGCCCGTTACGGAGGGGAGGAATTCGCGCTGGTCCTTCCGGATACGGATAACGGCGCAAGGATTCTCGGGGAGCGCTGCCGGGCTGCCGTGGCGGATCTCCAGATCCCCCATCAGGCCTCGCCGCTGCTGCCTGTTGTCACGGTCAGTGTCGGTGTGGCAACCGCCATCCCCAGGCCAGGGAGCACTCCCGAGGAGTTGATCGTACGTGCCGACCAGGCTCTGTATCGCGCCAAATTACTGGGCCGCAACCAGGTTGTGACGGAGCCCGTCGGGCCGTACCGCCATGCCGAGGGGGCGCATGATACCGGCAGCGTCTGATTGGCTTCGGGGCGTGCCATTGCTTCGGCGGCCAATTGGCGCTATAGTGCCGCAATGACTTCCGCTCTCCATATCGAACATCTGCATAAATCTTTTGCCGGAGCGCCCGCGGTGCGGAATCTGTCGCTGACGGTACAGCCCGGCGAGATATTCGGTCTGCTCGGACCCAATGGGGCAGGCAAAAGCACCACGATCAACATGATCAGCGGCGTTTGCCGCATCGATAGCGGCCAGGTTCTGATCTTCGGGCATGACAATCGCTCCGAACGACGCCTCACCCGTCGCCTGGTAGGGGTTATGCACCAGGAAATCGTCACCGACAATTTTTTCACCATCGACCGCGCCCTGCGGATCCATTCGGGCTATTACGGTGTGCCGCGGGATGCCGACTGGTGCGAGCTGCTCATCGAGCGGCTGGGTCTGGGACCGCATCTGCACAAGTCCATGAACAAGCTGTCCGGCGGCCTCAAGCGACGCTTCATGGTCGCGAAGGCCATGATTCACAAGCCGCGCCTGCTGATCCTTGATGAACCAACTGCCGGTGTCGACGTGGAGCTTCGGCGCACCCTCTGGGATTTCGTGCGGGAAATCAACGCTGAAGGGGTCACGGTGCTGCTGACCACCCACTATCTGGAAGAGGCCGAGCAGATGTGCGAGCGCATCGCCATCATGAACCACGGGGACCTTATCGCCCTGGAAAAAACGCAGCAGTTGCTGGCAAGGATCGAAGGCCGATACCTGCATGTCACCCTGGAGCAGCCGTTGCACGAGGTCCCCGAGACGCTCGCAGATCTGCGTCCGGCGTTGCGGGACAACGGAAGCGCGCTGCGCCTGGTTATCGATGCAGAGCAGGGGGCAGGGGAGGTGTTGCGCCGCCTTGGCGATCTCGGCATGACCGTGAGAGATATCGAAACATCGCGGCCCGGCCTCGAAGAGGTCTTCCTGCATCTCACCGGCGCAAGACCCGACAACGGACAGGCAGGTGGCAAATGATGGAGCGGTTCCGGCAACCCGAACGTTTCGTCGCCTGGCTTCCCTTTGCAACCTTGCTGCAAAAGGAGGTTTTACGCTTTCTGCGGGTCTCTTTCCAGACGCTGCTGGCACCGATCGTGACCGCCTCGCTGTATCTGTTCGTATTCGGCGCCACGCTTGGAGAGCGCATTTCGGTGCTGGAAGGATTCAGCTATGCCCAGTTCGTCATTCCCGGCCTGATCCTTATGGGGGTGATCAGCAACAGTTTCGCCAATACTTCTTCATCCCTGTTCATTTCCCGCTACCTGGGCAATATTGTTGATTTGCTGGTCACACCCATCAGCGCACCCCAGTTCATTCTGGCCTATACTCTCGCCGCCATGCTGCGCGGGCTGCTGGTCGGCACGGCGGTGCTGATCATTTCGACTTTCTTTGCCGACCTGCCCTGGCAACATCCGGCCGCCGCTTTGGCCATGGCCGCTTTGGCGAGTTTCCTCTTCGCCCAGTTCGGCCTGGTGGCGGCGATTCACGCCAATACGTTTGACGCCTTGTCGATGTTCAACAATTTTCTCATTCTACCGCTGATCTATCTTGGCGGTGTTTTCTACCCGGTTTCGATCCTGCCGCCATTCTGGGAAGGACTGTCCCGCTTCAACCCGTTACTGTACCTTATCGACGGGTTTCGCCAGGCGGTCCTCGGGGTTGGCGACGTTCCTCTGCATATGGCCTTTCTCGTCTCTTTCCTGATGGCTGCGATCCTGTTTGCGTGGGCGGCGTTTCTCATTGCACGAGGCTACAAGCTGCGCCTGTAACCCGAGCAACCTCGCCTTGCCGAAAACCCGGAACAACGGGAGATTGGTCGAGATCATGACCACGCGTGTGAAGGTCAGGATTCTCAAGGAAGGCGGCGGCGAAACCTGAAAATTGCCGGCCCGCGGCTCCTACCCCTCGCCCCTTAACGCCAGTTCGAGTTTTTCCAGTTCCAGCATGCGGTCCCGAAGCGCCGCGGCTTTTTCGAATTCCAGCTCCGCGGCCGCCGCCAGCATTTCATCCCTGACGCGAATGACCTCGGCTTTTATATCCTGGGGCGTGTGGTAATCCTCCAGCGCCTCGGCGGCCAGGGGCAGCTCGACATAGTCCTTTTCGGCGATGTCCTCGAGAATGGAACGCATCGATTTTTTGACCGTCCGCGGCGTGATGCCATGCTTCGCATTGTAGTCCAGCTGGGCGGCGCGGCGGCGTTCGGTTTCGTCGATACATCTGCGCATGGAGCGGGTGATCTGATCGGCGTACATGATAACGTGGCCCTCTACATTGCGGGCGGCCCGACCGCAGGTCTGGATCAGGGAACGTTCCGAGCGCAAAAAACCTTCCTTGTCGGCATCCAGGATTGCCACCAGCGACACTTCGGGAATATCGAGACCTTCGCGCAGCAGATTGATGCCGACCAGCACATCGAACAGCCCCTGGCGCAAATCACGCAGGATCTGCACGCGCTCCACGGTATCGATATCGGAGTGCAGGTAGCGCACCTTGATGCCGAGCTCACCGAGGTAGCCGGTAAGTTCCTCCGCCATGCGTTTGGTGAGGGTCGTAACCAGCACGCGCTCGTTGCGTTTGACGGTATGCCGGATCTCGTGGATGAGATCGTCCACCTGATCCTTGGCGGGGCGCACGACGATGGGCGGATCGACCAGCCCGGTAGGGCGGATAATCTGTTCCACCACCACCCCGTCGGCCTTGCGTAGTTCATAATCGGCCGGCGTGGCCGATACATAGACCGTCTGGATGCCCCTGGCTTCGAATTCCTCGAAGGTCAGGGGCCGGTTGTCGAGAGCGGAAGGCAGCCGGAACCCGTAACGCACCAGCGTCTCCTTGCGGGAACGGTCGCCCCGGTACATGGCGCCGATCTGGGAAACGGTAACGTGCGACTCGTCGATGAACAACAGGGCGTTATCGGGGAAATAGTCGAACAGGGTCGCCGGCGGCTGTCCGGCACGGCGGCCATCGAGAAACCGCGAATAGTTCTCGATTCCCTGGCAGTAGCCCATCTCCTCGATCATTTCGATGTCGAACATCGTACGTTGCTCGATGCGCTGGGCCTCCAGCAGCATGTCGTTGCCGCGGAACCAGACGATGCGCTCCCGCAGTTCGTCCTGGATCTCGCGGATGGCGCGATCCAGGGTCGGCCGGGTGGCGACATAGTGGCTGGCGGGGAACACCGTGGTACGCTCCAGCCGATCCAGAATCCTGCCGCGCAACGGATCGATTTCGCAGATGGCGTCGATCTCGTCTCCGAAAAATTCAATGCGCAGTGCCCGTTTTTCCTCGTAGGCGGGGAAAATTTCCACCGTATCACCGCGGACCCGGAAGGTGCCCCGGTGAAAATCGATATCGTTGCGCTCGTACTGGATTTCGATCAGGCGCTTGAGCAGGCTGTTACGGTCAAGCTGCATGCCCTTTTCCAGACGGATGAGCATACCGTAATAGGCTTCGGGTGAACCGAGACCGTAGATACAGGACACCGAGGCGACGATCAACACATCGTTGCGGCTGAGCAGACTGCGGGTGGCGCTATGCCGCATCTTGTCGATTTCCTCGTTGATGGAGGAATCTTTTTCGATGAAGGTGTCGGTGGTGGGGACGTAGGCCTCGGGCTGGTAATAATCGTAGTAGGAAACAAAATATTCGACCGCGTTGTCCGGAAACAGTTCCTTGAATTCTCCGTACAGTTGCGCCGCCAGGGTCTTGTTATGGGCCAGCACCAAGGTCGGGCGCTGCACCCTTGCCACCACGTTGGCCATGGTAAAGGTCTTGCCCGAACCGGTAACCCCGAGCAGCACCTGGTGACGGTCGCCCCGCCCGATGCCGGCAGCGAGTTCGTCGATGGCCTGCGGCTGATCGCCGCGTGGTTGATAGTCGGATTTGAGAACGAATCTGGCCATAATCGTGGAGTTTAAAACGTCCCGTGGAAAAAGAAAACCTGCTTTAACGGCAAACACACTGCGCATGACGCCAAAAAGGGCCATCCTGCCGAATGACCCTTTTCAATGCTTATGCAATATGCCTGCGGTCAGCGTACCTTCCAGGTCGTGCCCTGCGGTCCGTCCAGCAGCTGGATACCCTTGGCGGCCAGTTCATCGCGGATTTCGTCGGCACGGGTAAAGTCCTTGTTTTTACGGGCTACCTGCCGTTGGCGGATGAATTCCTCCATGTCTGCCTCGCTGTACCCCGTAGCCGTCAGGAGGGCGAGGTTCATCTGCCTGAGCCAGATGGCCGGGTCGGAGGCGAAAATGCCCAGTACCCCCCCGAGTTTCAGCAGGGTTTCGTAGAGAGCCCGAACCTCGGCGAGCTTTTCGCGATTTTTACGGAAGCCCTTTTCAGTGACCAGGCGGTTGATGGTGCGGACCGCCTCGAACAGGTGACCAATGGCGGCAGCGGTATTGAAATCGTCGTCCATCGCTTCGCGGAAGGCAGCTTCAAGGGTTTTGCCGGCCTCTGAAACGGAATCGCTTGCCGGACTGGCGTCCAGGACTTCCAAGGCGACCTGCAACGCCTCGTAAAACCGGCTAAGACCCAGCCGCGCTTCCTGCAGGTTCTGATCGGAGAAGTCGATGGGCGAGCGATAATGGGCGGTAAGGATGAAAAAGCGCAGCACCTCCGGATCGTAGCTTTTGAGAATATCCCGGATGGTGAAAAAATTGCCCAGCGACTTGCTCATCTTTTCCTGGTTGACATTGACGAAGCCGTTGTGCAGCCAGTATTTGACAAAGGGTTTGCCGGTGGCCCCTTCGCTCTGGGCGATTTCGTTTTCGTGATGGGGAAACACAAGGTCCTTGCCGCCGCCATGGATGTCAAAAGATTCGCCGAGATACTCCATCGCCATGGCGGAGCATTCGATGTGCCAGCCGGGGCGCCCCGGGCCCCAGGGGCTCTCCCAGGCCGGCTCGCCGGGCTTGGCGGCTTTCCAGAGGGCGAAATCCATGGGGTTGCGCTTCTGCTCACCGGGCGCGATACGGGCGCCGGAACGCATTTCATCCATATTGCGCTTGCTGAGCTTGAGGTAGGAGGGGAAATTCTCCACCGAAAAATAGACATCGCCGCCGGATTCGTAGGCGATGCCGCGCTCGATGAGCCTCTGAACCAGGGCAATGATGTGGTCGATATGATGGGTTGCCTTGGGCTGAACCGTCGGATCGGCGAGTCCGAGGCGCGCCATATCCTCATCAAAAGCCTGGATGAATTCGCCGGCCAGGTCATCGGACGTGATGCCCCGTTCGTTGGCGCGCTTGATGATTTTATCATCGACATCGGTGTAATTGCGCACATAGGTGACATCGTAGCCGATGAATTGCAGATACCGGTAGATGACATCGAAAACCACGTTGGCGCGGGCATGGCCGATATGGCAATAATCGTAAACGGTTACGCCGCAGACATACATGCCGACCTTGCCGGGTTGCAGCGGCTCGAAGACTTCCTTGCGGCCGGACATGGTATTGTAAACACGCAAACTCATGGTGAAGGTAGCTCCTTGGTTGGACGGGCGGGCAAGAGAGACGTCAGTCACCCCCGGCTTTGGCCCAGGAATCCCGCAGGGTCACGGTGCGATTGAAAACCGGTTTACCGGCCGTGAAATCGAAGCGGTCGGCACAGAAATAGCCAAGCCGCTCAAACTGATAACGGTTTTCTGGCTGCGCCTCGGCCAAGGACGGCTCCACCAGGCATTCGCCAAGCACCCGCAGCGAATCCGGATTGAGGTGGCTCTTGAAATCGACCTCTTTATCGCCGTCGGGGGCGGGAACATTGAACAGGCGGTCATACAGACGCACCTCGGTCTTGACGGCATGGGCCGCGGAGACCCAGTGCAAAGTCCCCTTGACCTTGCGTCCGTCGGGTGCCGAACCGCCGCGGGAGGCAGGATCGTAAGTGCAGCGCAATTCAATGATCTCGTTGCTGACCGGATCCCGCACCACCTCTTCGCAGCGAATCAGGTAAGCGTACTTGAGACGCACTTCGCGGCCGGGCGCCAGGCGGAAAAACTTTTTCGGCGGATCTTCCATAAAATCTTCCCGCTCGATATAGAGTACCCTGGAAAAAGGCACCTTTCTGGTGCCCATTTCCGGAAGGTTGGGATGATTGGGCGCCTCGAATTCGTCCACCTGCCCTTCCGGATAGTTGTCGATGACGACGCGCAGAGGATCGAGCACCGCCATGGCGCGGGGTGTTGTGCGGTCGAGATCTTCGCGCACGCAGTACTCCAGGAAGCCCATGTCGACGCAGCTGTCCTTTTTTGACACGCCGATGCGCTCACAGAAGTTACGGATCGCCGCCGGCGTGAAGCCGCGGCGCCGCAGCCCGGCAAGGGTCGGCATACGCGGATCATCCCATCCCTGGACGTATTTGCCGTTGACCAGCTCCAGCAGTTTGCGTTTGCTCATCACCGTGTAGTTGATGTTGAGACGGGCGAACTCGATCTGCCGGGGATGATGGATGCCCAGCTGATCGATGAACCAGTCGTACAGGGGACGATGCGCCTCAAACTCCAGGGTACAGATGGAATGGGTGATTCCTTCAAGGGAGTCGGATTGCCCATGGGTAAAGTCGTACATGGGATAGATGCACCACCGGTTGCCGGTGCGGTGATGTTCGGCATGCAGAATGCGGTACATGACCGGATCGCGCAGGTTCAGATTGGGCGAGGCCATGTCGATTTTTGCACGCAACACCCTGCTGCCATCCGCAAACTCGCCGTTTTTCATCGCCTGGAACAGCGCCAGATTTTCTTCCACGGAACGGTCGCGGCAGGGACTGTTGCGACCGGGCTCGGTGAGCGTGCCCCGATAGGCGCGGATCTGTTCCGCCGACAGGTCATCGACATAGGCCTTGCCGGCTTCGATAAGCCGAATCGCCCAGCGATAAAGCTGCTCGAAGTAATCCGAGGCGTAATACTCGTGTGCTCCCCAGTCGAAACCGAGCCAGCGCACGGTCTCCTTGATGGAATCGATATACTCCTGCTCTTCTTTGGTCGGATTGGTATCGTCGAAGCGCAAATGACAGCGGCTGCCTCCCGGAGCCCCGGCATAGTCCCGGGCCAAGCCGAAATTCAGGCAGATGCTCTTGGCGTGACCGATATGCAGATAACCGTTCGGTTCCGGCGGAAACCGGGTGACCACGCAGCCGTCGTTCTTGTTCTGACGCAGATCGGCATCGATAATCGCCCGGATGAAATTCGTCGGTGCAGCGGATTCCGATGCGTCGACAGCAGGTTTTGTGTGATCGGCGGTTTCCTTGGAACCCTTGTCCGACATGGGGATACCTCGTAGTACAGGAGAAAAGAATTGCAGCGGGTTAAAAAAACGACCTTCCGAAGAAAGGTCGCAAATTTACAGGCAAAAAGCAACAGGGAATTGCCCTGCAGCGATTTGCCGAAGGCGCGGTCAGTGGTTGCCCGCGACCTTGCTCAACACCACCACCGCATGGGAGCTGATCCCTTCGCCTCGGCCTTCAAAACCGAGCTGCTCGGTGGTGGTGGCTTTCACGTTGATACGGTCGCAATCGGTGCCGCAGGCATCGGCGATCCGCTCCCGCATACGCGCAATGAAGGGGGCGAGTTTGGGGCGCTGCGCAATGATGGTCGCGTCGAGATTGCCAAGAGCATACCCCTTGTCCCGTGTTAGGCGCATAACCTCGCGCAGCAGCTTGATACTGGAAATGCCCCGATAGGCGGGATCGGTATCGGGGAAATGTTTGCCGATATCTCCTTCGCCCAGGGCGCCGAGGATCGCGTCACAGATAGCATGCAGCAGCACGTCGGCGTCGGAATGCCCCAGCAAGCCCAGATGGTAGGCAATTTCCACGCCCCCGAGGATAAGCTTGCGCTCCGCAACCAACTGGTGAACGTCGTAACCGTGTCCGATGCGCATCATGCCGGGGTATCCTGGATTGTCGAGAAAAGCCCGGGCCAGCAGCAGGTCCTCGGGCGTGGTGATTTTGATGTTGCGGTAGCTGCCCGGGATGACGGCGACCCGACCGCCGGTCCACTCGATCAGCGAAGCATCATCGGTTCCCTGATAGTTTTGCTGCTGCGCAAGCCGATGAGCGTCGAGGATGGCCCCAAAGCGAAAACCTTGCGGGGTCTGCGCCTGCCAGAGATGCCGGCGATCCGGAGTCGCCTCGATCATGCCGTCTCGCACAAGCTTGATAGTGTCCTTGACGGGGACGCCAACAATCGCCGCCCCGCTTTTCTCCGCCTTTTCGATGGCGGCATCGATGAGCTCGAAAGGCAGCAACGGACGGGCGCCGTCATGGATCAGCACCACGTCATCGGGCGCCGCACCGCAAGCCAGCAAGCCATTGCGCACCGAATCCTGACGTTCGGCGCCACCAGGCACCAGGCCCCTGACCTTGCTGAAACCATAAGGGTCGATGACCTGCTGTTGGCAAAGAGGCATTTCCGCTTGCGGACAAATGACGAAAATATGATCGACGCGGGGATGGCGATCAAACAGGGCAATGGTATGACTCAGCACCGGTCGCTCGCCGAGGGGCAGGTATTGCTTGTTGACGGACGCACCCATGCGTTTTCCCATGCCGGCGGCAGGGAGCAGAACAAAAACACTCATAGCAGGATCTCGAGGCACCAGTCGCTGCCTCCGCTGGCTTGGCGGCGAGCAGGCGCAACGACCGGGATAGACGGCAGCCGGCCAATATCACCGGATGCCGGGCGACAGCTGTTGAATCGGGAACGGTCGGCAATGCCTAGTGAGTGAAGAAACTTTCAACCCGGTCGACGACCTGTTGCTCGTCCTTGCCGTCCGCCAGGGCAATCTCCTTGACGACAAGCTTGCGGGCCAGTTCCAGGACTTTCTTTTCCCCGTAGGAGAGTTCCTTCCCCTCACGGATCGCGTAAAGATCCCTCAGCACCTCCGCAACCTCAAAGACATCACCGGAGCGTATTTTTTCGTTATAATCACGCTGGCGACGGCTCCAGGATGGAAGACTGCCGTGGCTTTCGGGCTTGTCCCTGAGGATGTTGTAGACTGTCCTGACGTGGGTCTTGTCGATAAGAGACCTCATGCCTACGGTGCCGACATTATTGACCGGCACCATGATGGTCATATCGCTGTCGACAATGCGCAATACATAGAAATCCAGTATCTGACCGACGAATTCCCTTGATTCAATGGCCTCGATGACCCCGACACCTTGGGCTGGATAAACAGCCATGTCTCCGATTTTAAACAACGCAGGACTCCTTTTTGCAACAGGCTTTAACTTAACATAATTCCGTCATGACCGTCAAGAGCGGGGAGCGGTTTGGCAGAGAAGCGGTGCCTGGCTGGTACAGGGGGAAGGCAGGCGCGGGAGGAACCGGCCCCTGCTGCGAAAGCGGGCCGGGAGGATGGTTTTCAATTCAGCTGTATCAACGAAGCGTTTTTCACCTGCAGCAGATAAAGATTTTTGCGCGCCTCGCCGGTGGGTTCGAACCGGGTTTTTCCGGTAACGCCGGGATAATCCCGCACCTGGACCAGGGCGTCACGCAGGCTTTCCCGATCCGCCAGCGGATTCTGCTGCAGAAGATCCAGCAGCATATCGGCCGCATCGTAGCCCTGGGCTTCAAACAGAGAGGGTTCTTTTGCGTACCGCTGCATGTAGCGGTCGACAAATTCCCGCACCAACGAATCAGGACTGTGGCGGAAAAAACCACTGACAAAAACGCCATTTTCCAGCGAGGATCCCGCCCGAACCAGAAGATCCGGCGTATCCCAGCTGGCACTTCCGAGCAATGCGGTATCGGACAGTCCATAGAAAGGCAGTTGCGGCGCAATCAGGGCCAGCCGATCCGCGGTATCGGGAATAAACAGCGCATCCGGCCCCTTGGTTCGGGTGCTCCGCAGGGACCGGATCTGCTGGCGAAAATCCGTGGTGCGGGAGGGATAAAATACGGTGGCGACGATTTCGCCTCCCAGGTCACGAATCGCTGCAATAAACGATTTGGCCAGCTCCTTTCCCAGCCGGGTTTCGGGCGCAAGAACACCGAAAGAAGACATATTTTTCTGTTTGATGGCGTAATCGGCCAGGGTCCTGGCCTGCAGATCGGCCGTCAGGCTGTTGCGAAAAATCCAGGGCCCTGTCTCGGTCAATCCGGCATGCTGGGAGAATGACACCAACGGGACGGCTTCCAACTCGGCGCGGCGCGCCGCCTTGCTGGCTGCATTTCCCGTCAGGGGACCAATAATCGCGATTACCTGGCGGCTGGCGGCCAGCTCCGCGATGCATTGCTCGGCAACGGCAGGATCCGCGGCACTGTCGCGCACCAGAAAGGTTGCCGTGCGCTGCAGGGCATGCTCTTGCAGCGCCAGTTCCATGCCGCGCAACAGTTGCTTGCCAAACCCGGCAAACCGTCCGGAAAGCGGCAGAACAACGCCAATAGCCAGCGGCGAAGCCTTTTGCGAGAGTTGTTGGTAAAGCATCTCGGCATCGTCGCGAAAAGGGAACGCCACAGGGCTTTTCAATATGCCGTCAAGCAGGGAAAGCGCCTGGCCATGCCGACCTGCCTGGTGGTGGCGCACGGCCTGCTGCAGCAGAACATCATGTCCAAGGGGTGAGCCTTGAAACAAAAAGGCCGCTTCGGACAACTCCGAATCACTCAGGCGGCTCTCCAGAATGCCATGGGCCTGTTGCAGCAGCTGCGAAGCCACCGCGGGGTCGATATCGAGGCGCAGACGGCGCTGAATATAAAACAGAGCTTCAGCATGCTGTCCGGACTTCAGGGAAGCGTCAGCAAGTGCTGCGAGGCGCTGATGCCGCTGGCTGCCATTGAGTGCCGCTTCTTCCAGGGGGCGCAACAATTCCACTCCCGCGGAGATGCGGCTGGTACCGATTAGACCCAGTCCTTCCAGCAGGCGACTTTCCGGTGTCCGGCGCCCTTCAGGAATAGCGCCGAGGTGGGCAAGCATATCGGCCAGCTGGCCCTGACGATAATAAATGCGCGCCAGAGCCATGTGAGCCTGCCATGCATCCGGGTGCTGCGGTTGTTCGGCAACAGCCGCCTTCAAGGGTGGCATGGCGAGTTCCGCAGAGCCGGACCGATAAAGCTCCAGAGCCTGCTGCAAAGCGCTGGATGCAGACACGGCCCGACACAGCCCTCCCTGCAAAGCCGCCAGGACAACCAGAACCACTAATGAAAAAATGGCACGCCTCAACATAGCCTCAATCCGAAAAAAGATTTCGCTCCGCTGATCCGCCGCGGCGGATCAGCCAAACAATTCCTTAACCTTGGCAAAAAAGGTTTTACCCATGGGGTGGATTTCTTCGCCCCCCTCTCTGGCAAACTCCTCCAGAAGCTCCTTTTGCCGGTCGGTAAGTGACGTAGGCACCTCGACGCGCAAAACCACCAGCTGATCGCCCCGATTATAGCCCTGCAGAGACGGGAAACCATAATTCGCCAGCTTGATCACCTTTCCGGACTGGGTCCCCGCGGGAACCTTGATGTTCAGCTTTTCCGTAAGGGTCGGTACCTCCAGTTCACACCCAAGGGCGGCCTGGGGAAAGGAAATGGGAATTTCACAGATGATGTTCTGACCATCCCTTTGGAACAGCGGGTGATCCTTGACCGAAATAACGACGTACAGATCCCCCGGAGGTCCGCCATGCAGGCCGGGCTCCCCCTCGGCGGACAGCTTCAGGCGGCTGCCGGTTTCAACCCCTGCCGGGATCTTCAGAGACAATGTGCGTTTGCCCCGCACCCTGCCGCTGCCATGGCATTCGGCACACGGCTGGTCGATGATCTGGCCCTCACCGTGACAGTCGGGACAGGGCCGGGTCAAGGAAAAATAACCCTGCTGAATGCGCACCTGGCCAGCGCCCTGGCAGGTAGCGCAAACCCGCGGGCTGGTACCGGGTTTGGCGCCGATGCCGTTGCAGGTCCCGCAGGTTTGATAACGGGGGATCTGGATTTTGGTTTCCAGACCGAAAGCCGCCTCTTCAAAACTGATGGAGAGGTTGTAACGCAGGTCGTCACCCCGCCGGCCACGACTGCGCTGACCGCCACGATTCCCGAAGATATCTCCGAACAGGTCTCCGAACAGGTCTTCGAAAGGGGTTCCGCTAAAGCCGCCGGAGGAATAACTGCCTCCTCCACCGCCGCCATTCAGCCCGGCATGACCATATTGATCGTAAATAACGCGCTGTTGGGTATCGGATAAAACCGAGTAGGCTTCGGAAATTTCCTTGAACTTGTCCTCGGCCTGTTTGTCACCGGCGTTCTTGTCGGGATGGAACTGGATCGCCAGTTTACGATAGGCTTTCTTGATTTCCGTTTCGCTGGCGTTGCGATGAACACCCAGAACCTCGTAATAATCGCGCTTGCTCAACTTTGATATTCCTTATGTTTCAGCCGGCCATGAACCCTGCAACGCCTGGCGGAAAATTCCCAACGCAACAGGAGCCGGGGACAAACCCCGGCTCCTGTAAGGTTGCAGAATACTGACGGTTTACTTGTTCTTATCGTCCACTTCTTCAAACTCCGCATCGACCACGCCTTCGTCGCCGCCGCCTTGCGGGGCATCGTCCGCGGCGGTCTGCGCGCCCTCCTGGCCATGCTTGTAGACCGCCTCGGCCAGTTTGTGGGAAGCGGTAGCCAAGGCTTCGCTCTTCTGGCGAATGGCGTCGGCGCTGTCGCCGTCCATGCTTTTCTTGAGTTCCTCCAGGGCATCCTGGATATTCTTCCGGGTTGCCTCGTCCACCTTGTCCCCGTGCTCCTTGAGGGTCTTTTCGGTGGAGTAGGCGAGGCCGTCGGCCTGGTTGCGGGCTTCGATCAGTTCACGCTTTTTCTTGTCCTCGGTGGAATGGGCCTCGGCGTCCTTGACCATCTTGTCGATTTCAGAGTCGCTCAGGCCTGAAGAAGCCGTGATGCGGATCGACTGTTCCTTGCCTGTGCCCAGATCCTTGGCCGAAACATGCAGAATGCCGTTGGCATCGATGTCAAAAGCAACTTCGATCTGAGGCACACCGCGCGGCGCCGGCGGAATGCCGACCAGCTCAAAACGGCCGATGGTCTTGTTGTCGGACGCCATCTCCCGCTCGCCCTGCAGCACGTGAACCGATACCGCCGGCTGGTTATCGGCGGCGGTGGAGAAAATCTGGCTTTTTTTGCAGGGAATGGTAGTGTTTTTCTCGATCAGCTTGGTCATGATGCCGCCGAGGGTCTCAATCCCCAGGGACAGGGGGGTGACGTCCAGCAGCAGCACGTCCTTGACCTCGCCCTTGAGCACCCCGCCCTGAATCGCGGCGCCGATGGCAACAACCTCATCGGGGTTGACACCCTTGTTGGGGGTCTTGCCGAAGATTTCCTGGACTTTGGCCTGCACCGCCGGCATGCGGGTCATGCCACCGACCAGCAGCACTTCGTCGACATCGGAAGCCGAAAGGCCGGCATCCTTGAGAGCCATGCGGCAGGGTTCGACCAATTTTGCCAGCAGACTGGCACAGATGCTTTCCAGCTTGGAACGGGTCAGGCGGATGTTAAGGTGCTTGGGCCCCGACTGGTCTGCCGTGATAAACGGCAGGTTGATATCCGTTTCCATGGAGGTGGACAGCTCGCACTTGGCCTTTTCGCAGGCTTCCTTGAGGCGCTGCAGGGCCATCTTGTCCTTGCGCAGGTCAATGCCCTGATCCTTTTTGAATTCGTCGGCGACATAATCCATAATGTGCTGATCGAAATCTTCGCCGCCCAGAAAGGTATCCCCATTGGTCGATTTGACTTCGAAAACGCCGTCGCCCAGTTCCAGGATGGAAATGTCAAAGGTGCCGCCACCCAGGTCGAAAACGGCGATTTTTTCTTCGTTTTTCTTGTCCAGGCCATAGGCAAGAGAGGCGGCGGTCGGCTCGTTGATAATGCGCAGCACGTTCAGACCGGCGATCTTGCCGGCATCCTTGGTGGCCTGGCGCTGCGAATCGTTGAAATAGGCAGGAACAGTTATAACCGCATCGGTGACGGCTTCGCCGAGATAGTCTTCAGCGGTCTGCTTCATTTTCTGCAGAATCATGGCTGAAATCTCGGGAGGGCTGTATTTTTTCCCGCGCACTTCTACCCAGGCATCGCCATTATCGGCCTTGACGATAGCAAACGGGCTGACCTTGATGTCTTTCTGAACGGCGTCGCTTTCGAACTTGCGGCCGATCAGCCGCTTGATGGCGAACAATGTGTTCTCCGGATTGGTCACAGCCTGACGCTTGGCCTGCTGGCCGACCAGGCGCTCGCCACTTTCCGTGAAGGCCACCATCGACGGGGTGGTGCGGGAACCTTCGGCATTGGCGATGACCACAGGCTCTCCACCTTCCATGACAGCCACGCAGGAGTTGGTGGTGCCGAGGTCGATTCCGATAACTTTTCCCATGAGTATATATCCTCCTTTAAATTTGAATCTGGCGTTTAATTGGTGTGCAACCAGGGCTATTCGTCGGCTGCGGGGGATTTGGAAACCAGCACCAGGGCCGGACGCAGCAACCGGTCGTTGAGCAGGTAGCCTTTTTGCATTTCCTGCAGTACGGTATTGGGCGGATGCTCGGCGCTTTCCAGCTGCCCCATGGCTTCGTGCCAGGTCGGATCGAACGGTTCACCCACCGCCGCGACCGGCGTCACACCAAACTTTTCCAGCAGCTTGCGGCACTGGGAAAGGGTCATCTCAACCCCTTCCATGAGTCCCTGCACCGTTTCTTCGCTGCCGCGGGCGTGGTCGATGGCCCGCTCGAGATTGTCCACAACGGTCAGGACTTCGCGCAGCAGGTTTTCATTGGCGAACCGTACCAGATCCTCCTTTTCCCGCTGCATGCGCTTGCGGAAGTTTTCCAGTTCAGCCCGCTCGCGCAGATAGAGATCCCAGTTTTTCTGCTTTTCGGCCAACGCCTCAGCCAGTTCCTGTTGCACGGCGGCAAGCGGATCCGCTTCGGCCTGCGTGCCTTCCGGCACTGCGGCGGCGGTCTCTTCGCTCAGGCCCTGGTCCGTTTCGGTTGCCTGGTTTTTCGGTTCTGCCACGATAGTTCGTCTCCTATTCCTATTTCTATTCCTCTTCACTGTCCAGAATACTGCCGATCAGTCCGGCGGTAAAATCGACCAGCGGGATGACCGTCGAATACGGCATGCGGGTCGGCCCGATGATACCCAGGGTGCCGATGGCGCCCCAGCGGCTGGAAAACGATGCCGCAACCAGACTGCACCCCTCGATGTCGCTGTAATGATCCGGGCTGCCGATGTAGATCTGCACGCCTTCGGCCAACTGGCTTTTGTGCAGCAATTCCATCAGCAGGTTTTTCTGATCGAATGTCCGCATCAGACGCCTCATGCGGCTCAAATCATTGAATTCCGGCTGATCGAGGATATTCGATGCGCCCTCGATGTAGATCTGACCGCCGAAATCATCCTCCAAGGCCAGACATGACAGATGCAGGGCACGCCGGAGCAGGGTATCGTAGGTGGCCATTTCCTCCGCCATCTGAACCACAATGCGTTGTTTGATGTCCTGGATGGAGAGTCCGCTGTATGTCTGGTTGAGATAATTGGCCGCTTCCTGCAGCTGAGACTCGTTGAGCGGCAGATCCGACTCGATAATCTTGTGCTCGACAATCCCGGACTGGCTGACAAAAACCGCCAGGATACGGCGCGCCGAAAGTCTGACGAAGTCGATACGGCGGCAGATGGTGGTTGCCAACTGCGGCACCATGACCACCCCCGTGTAGCTGGAGGAGGTGGACAGGATGCGTCCGGCTTCACGCAACAACTCCTCCATGCGCAACCTGCGATTCCGGTAATGCTCGCGGATCGATTGCCGCTTGCTGGGCGACAGCTGCTTGATTCGAAGCAGGCTGTCCAGATAGAAGCGGTAACCTTTCTCGGTCGGTATGCGCCCGGCAGAGGTGTGCGGGGACGTCAGGTATCCCATCTCTTCCAGGTCGGCCATGACATTGCGGACCGTTGCCGGCGACAGAGGGATCGCGTGCCTGCGCGTCAAAGCCCGCGAACCGATGGGCTCCCCCGACAGGATGTAATCCTCGATGATGGCCTCAAGTATCAGCCGACAGCGTTCGTTCAACTCTTCGTTCATCGCGATACGCAATCGTAAAACAAGCCGGGGCATCCGGCTTGAAAGGACGTTAGCACTCTGACTTGTTGAGTGCTAACGGGAAACAACATAACAACGGCCCTACCCTTTGTCAAGGGCAAAGCAGGTGGAAAAACAAAGGGAAAACGCCTACAGGAAGGGGTTGATGAAATGGTCGAACAGCAGCCACCCCTGAAGGTCCAGCCGCCAACGTCCCTGGCGGCAGATCAAATGCGGACCGCAGCGTTTCACGGCAACGGGAAACGCCTCTGCGAAGCCAATCCCGAAACGCCTTAAAAACGCTGCCTCATCAATACCTTCGGCACAGCGCAGGGCAAGGTACGCGGTCTCGGCCATGGCACCGCGGCGATCGAAAGTTTCCAGTTCCACCACGGGATCCCGATGCGCGGCAAGCGCATCCCGGTACGATGTCAGATCGGCAGGTACCATGCCGCGCCAGCCCCACTGGCGGTCGCAGAAGGAGTGAGCGCCGGGGCCGACGCCAAGGTAAGCCTGGCGCTTCCAGGTAAGAAGATTGTGCAGGCATTGGCGGCCGGTTCGCCCGTAGTTTGAGATTTCATAATGCGCAAACCCCGCCGCAATCAATCGTTCATGCAGCAGCATGAAGCTTTCGGCATAGACCTCCTCGGTCGCCGGTTGCATGTGCCCCGCTTCCACCTGGCAGGCAAAGGGGGTTTCGGGCTCGATGCCCAGGCCGTAACAGGAAAGATGCTCCGGGCCAAGCTGAAGGATGGATTCAAGATCGGCCAGGGCGCCTTGGGGGGTCTGGTCGGGAAGGGCGAAGATCAGGTCGCAGCCAACATTATCGAACCCGGCCTGCCGTGCCCATCGGAAAGCAAGACGCGCTTCCGCGGCGCTGTGAATCCGGCCCAGCCGGGCGAGGTTCCTGTCGTTCAGGGACTGGACCCCGAAAGAAAGTCGATTGATACCGGCACCGTGATAACCCAGCAACTTGCCGGCGGTGACCGTGCCCGGATTCGCCTCCAGGCTGATTTCGGCGTCGCGGCTCAGACCGAACAACCGATCGGCATGCTGCAGAATCAGGCCGACGGCGCGCGGCGGCAGCAGCGAAGGCGTCCCGCCGCCGAAAAAAACGGTCGAGAAAGGTCCCTGCCAGCGGTCGCGATGTCTTTCCTGCTCGAGATGGGCAATAACCAGCTGGGGGAAGCCTTCAAGCTGTGAAGCATTCAGAGGCAGGGAAAAAAAGTCGCAATACGGACACTTGCGAAGACAGAACGGTACGTGGATATACAGAGACGTCACGGCAGAACAATCCGCTTCCGAAAGCTCAGTCGATGACCCAAACCGCCAGACCTTCGCTTTTCTGAATCAGGTCCCGGGAAACACTGCCCAGAACCATCTGCTTCATTTTGGAAAGGCCCCGCCGGCCCACCACCACGGTATCACAGCCAAAAGCCCGGGCTTCATCGGCAATATCCTGGGCAATGCCGCGCCGCAGCGGCTTGGCGAGCACTGTCAGGCGCTCGGCGGGAAGCTGCTGTTCGGCAAACATTTGCGCGGCTTGGGTCAAAACTTTTTCCACCTCGTTCTGCTCCTGCAGGTGATCCTCGTCGCCCTGCGATTGACGCGTTTCGGGCTTGACGGTGTCATCCGGTTTTTTTTCGCTGCTGGGGACGCCGGTAAGAACCGTGAACAGAATGACCTGGGCATCGGGAAGGTGCGGCACAATCTCCGCCGCATAGCTGGCAGCCCGCATCGATAGCGGAGAACAGTCCAGGGCCACAAGCAGCTTTTTCATGTTGAAATCGTTCCTTTCGATTGGCCTCGCCACAGCGGCGGAAACTTTTTGGCGCAGGTCGTCCGCAACCCCGCGGGACCGTCGGCACAGAGCTAGGCGATAAAATACAACAAGGAGGTGGCGGCAAGAAAAATAACGGCCAACAGCACGCCGACCCCTACCGGGTAGGTACCGAGCCTGCTGCGCTGTCGGATGCGTTGTTTCGTGCCGGGCGATAGGTCCTGAAAACCCATCAGCCGGTTCAGAATTCGAAGGCAGCCGATTTGCACGTTGCCTCCCGGTTCTTCAAAGAACCTTGCAGACAAGGCCGTCATGCGGGTAATGAAAAACCGCTCGCAGTGAGCATTCAGTCCATTGAACAGGCGATCAACGCCCCGGTACAGCATGAGACCGCCGCGTCGATAAAACCAGTCCACATCAAGATTGGTCGCGGCTTTCTCAAAGGGATAAATACGCCAGCGGCACAGCAACCAAAAGCCCAGGCCGGCAAAACACAGCAACTGCAATTTGCTCAGGACATGCGCTGGCGTATAAAGTTCGTAGACGGCGGGATAGGGCATGATGCCGAACAGAAGTTGCGGTCGCAGCCCAAGCAGCACACATAGAAAAGCCGTTGCAGCCATGGCCAGCAGCATGTGCGGCGGCGCTTCCCGGATTTGTACTTTTGCCTCTGCGCCGAAAAAGATCCGGTAGGGGATCTTGACCCCCGCATAGAAAAAGGTTCCGACCGAAGCGGCTGTCAACACCAGCCATACCAGGGGGCGATGACTGTGGGTTACCGCATCCATGATGATTGATTTGGTCACAAAACCGCTGAACAGGGGAAACGCCGAGATGGACGCGGAACCGACCAGACAGCATATGACGGTACCGGGCATGCTGCGGTAGAGACCGCCAAGTTGCGAAGCATTGCTTGTCCCGGTTCGGAAGACAACAGCCCCCAGGACCATAAAAAGCAGACTCTTATAAAGGATATGCGCGAAGGCATGGCAGACGGCGCCGTTGATGGCCATATCGCTGCCGATGCCGATGGCCACCACCATGTAACCGACCTGACTGATGAGGCTGTAACACAGAACGCGACGCAGGTCGTTCTCGATCAGTGCATACAGCACGGGAAAGGCCGCCATAAGAGCGCCAATCCAGACCAGTTCTTCGATACCGGCAAAGCAGCGGGCCAGCACATACACCGCGCTTTTGGTGGTAAAGACACTGAGAAAAACGGCACCGGCGACCGTCGATTCCGGGTAGGCATCGACCAACCAGGCATGCAGCAGAGGCCAGGCGCAGTTCAGGCCGAAGCCAAGAAAAATCAACACGGCCCCTGGCGCGTCAAGTTGCAGGGGCCCCAGGGCAAGATCGCCACCGGCGCTGCGATGCAGCAAAATGCCCGACAACAGGCAAAGCCCACCGGCGACATGCACCAGCATATAACGCACTGCCGCCTCTCGCGATCGGCGCGTACGGCGCGCAGCAATCAAAAAGGTGGCGGCAAGGGTCAGGGTTTCCCAAAACACGAACAGGGTGATCAGATCCCCGGCGAAGGTTACCCCCTGCGCCGCACCGGCATACAGCAGGCCAACCGCATAATGACTGCGCTCTTTGTGGTGAAAAGAAAACAGTACGCCAAGCAGACAGGCAAGATAAAACACATAGCCGAATATCCGTGACAGGGCGTCGATACGGGTGGTTAACAGGTTGAGCCCAAAAAAAGAAACCTGGCCGAAATTACCTTCGGGTGCCGCCCACAGCAACAACAACCCCGCCAGAGGAGCGGCCAGAGCCGCTATCCTCAGAGCTCGGCCCTGAAACAGCGTCGTCAGCAGGGCGCCCGCTACCAGGATCAGCGCCGGCGGCAAGACAATACTAGCGATCATAATACTCCTCGTCCCGCATCACCAGGGGCCGCAACAGGAATCTGGCGATCAATGCCAAAGACACAACCGTAACCAGTCCAAATGCGGCAGAAAACCCGCGCCAGCCGTCCCAGGGGAAAAAAGCGTGCGAATGCATCCTGAATTCCAGCAACAGCAGGGAAATCAACCACAGACCGTATCCCCACAACATGAGCCTGCGGTCACCCGACAAATGGCTACGCTTTTCCTGGCGCATGGTCACCCTCCGGCCAGCGTCTGTCGCACCAATTGCAGCAACAGACCGGGAAAGAAAAAAAGTCCTGCCGATACCAGAGCTGTTGTTACCAGGGGGATCAGGCAGAACAGGGGTGCTTCCTCAACAGCCGCAACGGTTGCGAGACGGGGGGCCTCGGCAAAAAACCCACGGTAGACGATGGGCAGAAAATAGGCGGCATTAAGAAAGGAGCTGACCAGCAAAACCAGCAGCAAGATTATCTGTCCGGTCTCGATGGCTCCGGTCAGCAAATGCCACTTGCTGATAAAGCCCCCCAAAGGTGGCATTCCGATAATGGACAGGGCCCCGAGCAGAAAAGCACCGTAGGTTACAGGCATGCGCCGCCCCAGTCCATCCATCTCGCTGATGTACTTCTTGTGGCTGGCGACGTAGATGGCGCCGGCGCAGAAAAACAGGGTAATCTTGCCGAAGGCGTGCATGGCAATGTGCAGCAGTCCCCCGGTCATGCCGGCCGCCGACAGCATGCCCGCGCCAAGCACCATGTAGGATAACTGGCCGATGGTGGAGTAGGCCAGGCGCCGTTTGAGATTGTCCTGCGTCAGGGCCACCAGCGAAGCGACGAGCACGGTAACCGACGCCAGAGACGTGATGATAACGCCGAGGTCGAGATTTCGCAGCAGATCGGGGCCGAATATGTGCAACACGACTCGCAGGATGGAGAAGACACCGACCTTGACCACCGCCACCCCGTGCAGGAAAGAACTTACAGGCGTCGGCGCGACCATGGCGGCCGGCAACCAGCCATGCATGGGCATGATGGCCGCCTTGGCGAAACCAAGGACAAACAATACCAGAAGCAGCGTCAGGGTAGCAAAGGAGGCTTGGCCGGCGAAAATGCCGCCGGCGGTGAAATCGAGTGTTCCGGTCGTCGCATAGGTGATGAGCATCGCCGGCAGCACCAGACCGATGGAGGTGCCGAGAATATAGGTCAGGTATCGACGTCCCGAGGACCGGGCCTCCCCGTTGCGCTCATGGGTCACCAGGGGGTAGGTGGCGAGGGACAGCATCTCGTAAAAAAGATAGAGGGTCAGCAGGTTGGCAGCAAAGGCGACGCCGATGGTCGCGGCGATAGCCAGAGCAAAAGCGGTAAAATAGCGGGTCTGGTCATGTTCCTTCAAGGCCCGCATATAGCCGATGGAGTAAAGGGAGGTGCAGATCCACAGGAACGAGGCAACAAGAGCAAAGTAAATGCCCATTGCGTCCACCCGCAACTGGATTGGCACACCGGGCAACACCTCGGCCAGCGTAAAGACAAACCCCTGGCCCGACAGTACCGCGGGAAGCATGGCGGCAATCAACAGAAATTTGGTGATGCCGGCCAGCAATGTCCAGAACTCGCGCAGGTTCGGCCTGCCATCCGACAAAAAAATGGGAACGGCGGCCAGCAAGGAGACCCCGACGGCCGCCAGGGGCCATGGGGAAGACTGATAGATCATGATCGTTTCGGCTTTCCTTGGTATATTTCTTCAGGGAGCGAACCCCGGCGGCAGAGCCAGGCGAATTACGTTCTCGATCAGCGGTCCGCAGCCGAAACCGAGAGCCAGCAACGCGATCGCGGATATCAGCAGGGGGCTGAGCATGGGCAGCGGGGCTTCGCCGGAACCTTGTTGCGTGGTAGCCTGCAAGCCTGCAACCGGCTGAAAATAGGCCAGCTCCATAATGCGGAAAAACAGCACCGCATTGATCAGGCTGCTGATCAGCAGAGCCGTCATGAATTCCCAGTGTCCGGCCCGCACCGCACCCAGAATCAAATACCATTTGCTGAAGAAACCACAGGTTGGGGGCACGCCGATCATGGAAAGAGCCCCGACCGTAAAAGCGGCCATGGTCAGGGGCATGCGGCGATACAGGCCATGCAGCCGATCGAACTCCAGGCTGCCGGTGCGATACAGAATGGCCGCTGCCGCCAGAAACAAGCACAGGGTCATCATGGCGTCGTTGACAATGTGCAAAATGGCGCCGGTCATGCCGGTGCCGTTGGCCAGCCACACGCCTCCCACCATGTAAGCGACTTCAGCAACCAGAATATAGGTCAGCATGCGACGCAGATCCCGTTGCGCCAGCGCCAGGCTGGACGCGCACAATATCGCCAGGGATGCGGCCCAGACGATCAGGGACTGAACCCCGGCATGCTGAATGAATTCATATCCGGGGGAGAAAATCGAGAACATGACACGGATCATCAGATAGACGGTGACCTTGGTCATCAGCGGCGCGATCATCACGCCAGCTCCGGTCGGCGCCTGGCTGTAGGCGTTGGGCAGCCAGACATGCAGGGGGAACAGGGCCATCTTCACCCACAGGCCCACCATCAGAAACGCAAAGGCGGTGGCAACCGCGGCCGGCGCGTTGAGCCCCGGCAGGATGCCCGCGATATCGGCCATGTTCAGAGTGCCGGTGAGGATATAGAGGTACCCGACACCGAGCAGATAGAAGCAGGCACCGATCGACCCCATGATTATATAATTGAAACTCGCCAGCGGCGCCCTGTCGGGTCCCATGGCGATGAGGCCATAGGTGGTGATGGCGGTAATCTCGAGCAATACGTAGAGATTGAAGGCATCGCCGGTCTGGACCAGGCCGAGCAAGCCGGCCACCAGAATCATGTACAGAGTGAAAAACAGATGTTCCCGCCCCGGCAGTTCGTTCTGAACGCTTTTCAGGGCACTGCAGGTGGCGAGCAGCGCCACGGAAGAAACCAGCAGCAGCATCAAAGCGCTCAGCGGGTCTATGACAAGTTCGATGCCGTAAGGAGCCTGCCAGTTTCCGACCGTGTAGCGGTACGCGCCATCACGCAGCACCCTCAGCAATGTCAGCAGGGCGCCGAAAGTCGAGAACCCGAGGGCGGCAAGGATCAAAGGTCCGATCCAGGCGCGGGAAACACGACCGAGAAGATTAACGGCAAAAGCTGACAACAGAGGCGCCGCCAATATGTAGAGATGCATGTTTGGCGTGTTCATTGGCCGATTTTCTCCAGAATTTCGTCCTCTTCAAGGGTGCCGAATTTCCGATGGATACGGATCATGATGGCCAATGCCACCCCCGTGACGCTGACGGAAACGACAATCGCCGTCAGCATCAGCACATGGGGCAGGGGATTGAGTATGCGGCTGGCATCAACACCGTGTAGCATGACCGCATGCTTGTCGACGATGGGAATTCCGGCGCCCCGTTTGCCGCCAATGGAGACATAAAAAAGGATTATGGCGGTCTGGAAGATGTTCATGCCAAGCAGTTTTTTCACCAGATTGCGTTTGCCGATCATGGCATAAAAACCGATCATCATCAGCACCACGTAAATCCAGTAATTGTACTTGGCGACGATTTCCGACAGCAGCTGGTCCATATCAGAGCCCCTCATCCATCTCGCCGCCGGAACCAAGGTCCCAGAACAGCGATGCCATGATGCACATCACCGCGATGCCCACGCCCAGTTCCACCAGGAAAATGCCCATGGAGCGCCAGGCAACCGGCCCCAAAGGCAGGATCCTGTCCAGCGCGCTGTAATCCAGAAACAGCCCCCCGGCCAAAGCGCAGAGCAGGGCGACGCCGGTATAGATCAGGACCCCGACATTGCTGAGCACGGCATTGACCCGCACCGACAGAAACCGCAGGGAGGTGCGAAGATCGAAGGCCAGGGCCAGCAGGATGAAAGACGATCCCAGTATGACCCCCCCCTGGAAGCCCCCACCCGGACTGTAATGACCGTGAACAATGACATACAGACCGAACAGTTGGATGAAAGGCACCAGCAGCCTGACGGCGGTGCGTACGATAAGGTCTTCGCCGGCCAGCCGGTCCCGGGTCCGTTCCTGAAGCAGTTTCATGTTTTTTGTTTCCGCAGCACGCATATCACCGCCAGACCCGCGCAGTAAATAACCACCGTCTCGAACATGGTGTCGTAGCCGCGATAATCGCCGAGAATTGCGGTGACAATATTGGGAACGTGGGTTTGCTTGACCGCCTGCTGGATGTAAACCGGCGACACATGGCGGCTGGCGGGCGAAGCTGCGTCTCCCCAGGCGGCAAAATCCCGGGTACCGTACAGCAGCACGATGCCGGTTGCCAGGGTGGCGAGAAAAGCGAGTGTTTTCAATCCTTGCTCCTTCTTGTTGTGCGCAGGATGGCGGCGATAAACAGGACGCTGCTGACCCCGGCGCCGACCGTCGCTTCGGTAAAGGCCACGTCAACGGCGCCCATTTCCGCCCAGAGAAGACACATGAGAAAACTGTACACGCCGAAAATCACCACGGCGCCAAGCAGATCACGGGTATTGATGGCGGCCACGGCGCAGATGACCACCAGCGCCAGAATGAACAGGTCCAGCTCCCAGATCATTGCGGTTCATCCTTTTTGGTCCAGGGCTCCATGCCGATAATCAGAGCCGCCTCGGTGACCGCGTGGGTGGCGGTAGGGCTGGCGACGAACACGAAGGCCGCAATAGCCAGAATCTTGAGGCTTACCAGCAGATTGGCCGGCGAAAAGTCGACCAGGTTGTACAGAGCGACGCCGGCAATCACCAGCACAGCAGCCAGGGAATCGCATTTGCCCGCCGCGTGCAGCCGGGTATAGAAATCAGGAAAACGCAACACCCCGACTACCCCCACGGCAAAGAAAAAGATGCCGGCGACAAGCAGAAAACCCGTGATCCAGAGCACTTCCGATCTCCTTTCGAAAGGCTAGTCACCCGGCATGTGCTTACGGCGCAGAAAATATTTGGCCGCACCAAGGGTGGCGATGAAATTAAGCAGGGCATAGGCGATGGCGATATCTACAAACATCGCAACATTGCGGTAGAGCACGCCGATAATAAGCAGCAAAACCGTGGTTTTGGTGCCGATAACGTTGCCGCCGAGAATGCGGTCGAAAACCGTGGGCCCGCCAACGACCCGCACCAGACAAAGGGCCATCAGCAAAAGCAGGACGATGCCGCAGCCTAAAAAAAGATATTCCATCATAGGGTCGACTCAAGAGCCCGACCGACGCGACGCTCCATTTCACCAGGCAGGGAAGCGGCGGCATTGCGGGTCAGGGCATAAACGGTGAATTCATCATCGTGAATATTGACGGTGATGGTGCCCGGAGTCAGGGTGATCGACTGGGCGAAGGTCACCTTGGTTATCGGGCGGCGAAGAAAGGTCTTGAAACGGATCAAACGTGGATCGATGAGGTCATACATGCGGGGATGAAGAACGATATAGGCCACCTCAAGGTTGGCCAGGACAATCTGCCAGAACAGCCAGGGGCAATACAGCAGGATGCCGATGGTGCCTCGCAGCCAACGGCGTTTTTTTTCACCGTAAAACAGCAGCTTATGGCTTAGCAGGGTAACCAGCAAGCAACTGAGAACTCCCAGGGAAAAATGGAAGGCATCGAACATGCCCGACAGCATCGCCCAAAAGGCGAGCATGGTGAAAAAAGTCGCGACCCTGGTCATGGAACAACTTTCCGGAAGGAGGTTCCGCCTGCTGACAAGCACATCAAGCGAATGAGCAGAACGGTGAAAAGACCCCTTCGAGGACTGTCTCGATCTCGAAAGGTAAAAACAGACATCCCCGTTCTCACCGGCAGTTATGCAACAACCTGTCGATATGCCTGTTTCGTCCGTCAGATAATCGGCAAGGGGATTGGATGCCTCCGGCTCGGCCGGTGGAGAATTTTTAGCACGCTTTATTTTGACCGTCAAGCTTCCGATGCAAACAGCCGCGCATGTTTGATTCAAGGCCCGCACCTTGTGTCGACGACAGCGCTATCCTATAATCCGCGCATAATGACACCAACCCATTTACAGGAAGCAGTCGGCTAACGGGTATCCGTCCGGAAACCCCGGATGCAAACTGGCTGTTTCCACGCCGGAAAGGTACGCCATGGTCGGCAGAATGAAAGTTGCAGCCGTTCAATTCGATATCGTCACAGGGCAGATTGAGCGGAATCTGGAAGCCGTCCTTGCCGCCTTGCAGCGGTTGCGGCGCCATAACGTTTGCTTGACGGTATTGCCGGAAATGTGGAGCAGCGGTTTCGATTACCGGTCGCTGGGGCAACTGGCGCAAAAAACCCCCGAGGTGCTGGAGACGATTGCGCGACACCCGGCGGCTCTCGACATGGTTGTGGTCGGCAGCCTGCCGGAATCTTGCGACGGAGATGTCTACAACACCACCTTTGTGCTGGACCGGGGGCGGATTGCAGGTCGTTACCGCAAGCTGCATCTGTTTTCGCCGATGTGCGAAAACCGCTATATGCGCGCCGGCAACACTGCTTTGGTGGTGGAAACGGCCGCAGGCCGCATCGGCGTGGCCATATGCTACGATTTGCGTTTCCCCGAACTGTTCCGGCGCCTGAGCCTGGATGGCGCCGACCTGATCTGCCTCTCGGCGCAGTGGCCCAGGCCGCGCCAGGATCACTGGCAAACCCTGATAAAGGCACGGGCCATTGAAAACCAGGTATTCATGGTAGCGGCCAACAACTGCGGCATGCAGGGCAAACTCGATTTTTTCGGAAACAGCATGATCGTATCGCCGCGCGGCGAAGTAGCGGCCGAGGGTGGAGATAAGCCTTGTGAAATTCTTGCGGAAATCGACGGAGAGGCGCAGCAGGCCTACCGGCAGGCGATTCCGGCCTGGAAGGATCGCCGCCCCGATGTCTATGGAGTGTTGACCTGAGCGATTCCCCCTGCCCGGCGACAGCGAAAAAACGGAGCCGGGCAGGGGGGGGTGGGGCCGGTTTACAGAGATCCGCCGATAAACACCATCACGAACAGCGCCACGGTCTCGATAACGCCGAGGGCCATGAGGTAATTGCCGAATCCTTGCCCGGTTTCCGCCAGGGCATCCGAAGCGCCGGCACCGGCGCGACCCTGCAGCCAGGATGACAGGCCCATGGCAATGCCGCCCAGAATGCCGGCGAACAGGCTGGCTGGCCAATTGCCGGGCGTGGAACCGGCGGCACCCTTGATGGTATTCATCAGAATCATGCCGTAAATGGTTTGCGACAGAGGAGCGCCGACAAAGGCGACCAGCAAAAACGGGGCGGCCTTGCTTTGCGCATAGCACTTCTTCCAGGCTCCGATGGCGGCCATGGCGGCGGCCCCGGTGCCCAGCGCCGAACCGATGGCAGCCAGTGCAAAAGCCGCTGCTGCGCCGGAATTTGCGAGGGAAAGAGCGATTTCTGGACTCATGTTGGGTTCTCCTTCGATAAGACGGAATAAGATCTGACGGCTGTCAGGACTGTTTGCGACGCGAGGGCTTTGCCAGCGGCCGGTAAGGCACGCCGGCCCATTCCATACCCAGATGGCCGGAAAATTCCAGCATGTTGAGCCGGATGCCGTGTACCAGCACACTCATGGCGCATAGTACGATGTTCAACCCGTGACCGAGCAACAGGATTACGGCAACCGCCAGCCCCTTGAGAAGCGGATGCACCTGCATACCGAGAGCCATGCTGTTGAAACTCTGGGCGACGGCGACGGTGGCGGCGCCGACGGCGAAAAGGCGAATGTATGAAACCAGATCGACGAAGCTGTTGATGATGTTCATGGCCAGCGAACCCAGCCCGCCGGCAACGGCCTTGAACGGATTGAAGCTGGGTCTGGAAAACAGCACCACCACCAGCGCCCCGGGACCATACAGCCACCAGAGCAGTCCCGGAGCCACCTGCTGACCCAGCACCATCTGTCCCGCCAGAAAAAAGTTTCCACAGAAAATCAGCACCCATCCGAGTTCGCTGATAGCCCGTACCCGCCAGCCGATCATCAGGGCATTCCAGATATGCGCGATGGCCAGGTGAATCACGCCGATCAGAAAACACAGTTTCTGCACCTGGATGCTGTCGGTCAACGCCTCCAGCACGGCAATGTTTCTGCCGCCGCCGGTCCAGCCGAAATAGGTTCCGGACAAAACGCCCCAGACAATGGTGCAGACCGCCAGTTCACCGAACAGCCAGAAGGGCTGCGCCGGAGCTTTGGGAAATTTTTTCCGCAGGGCAACGGTAGCGACCAGAAACACGGCTCCGTAACCGGCATCGCCGATAAGAATAGCGAAAAAAAGCGAGAAAAAGATCAGGAACCAGGCGCTGATGTCGATCTCGTGGTAGCCGGGTATCACGCCCAGGCTTTTAAAAACCAGCCGGATCGGCTCGACCCAGCGCGGCAGCCTGACCAGCGTCGGCACGCATCTGTCGGCCCGGTCCGGATCGCTCAGCAGCAGGGCCCAGCCCTGGCGGCGCGCCGCTTCGCGCAGGCTGTCGACCTTGTTGACGGGAATGTAGCCCTGCAGATAAGCCAGCCGGCCTTTTTGCCCCATCCCGTCACGGGCCACACAATGGGCGATTTCAGCCTCGAGCTGCCGCAGTTCGTCGTGCAGCACCGAGCTGCAGCTGGTCAATGCGGCCAGCAGGCTGTGTTGCTCGGCCAGGGCCTGCTCGCTGTCCGCCAACTGCTTGCGCAACTCCCGGGCACTGGTTGTTTGCGAAACAGGCAACGGCGTGAATGGCAGGGTGGTGCCCGCGGGGGCAACCACCACGAAGTAATCCTGACGACCGAAGGTAGCCGTTTTGTGCAGAACCGCGCCTTCCGGAAGCTCCGGCAGATGGCCGGCCGCGCTTTTTCCGAAGGCCACAACAAGGTTGTTCTTGCGCAGGGCGGCAATCGTCTCTGGATCGAAATCACCCCATGGCTGCAGCTCCTGGAGTTCGAGATGCAGAGCGTCGATGCGCGTTTGGAGCGTATTGCATTCGGCGGTGGCCTCCATCACCGAAGCGCAAAGCTCCTCGGCATCGGGACTCTGGCCACAGATGGCGGCACGGTCATCGGGGGCGATGTTATCAAGAACGGCCATGGCTCGCGCCAGACGCCCATGCCTGTTGCGCAGGCTGGCCAGCTGTACGGAGTCGGGTGGCTGCGCCGGATGAACATGCACGGTGCCGAGTTCCGCCAGTTGCTCGATGGTCTGCTCACGGTGCTCTTCCAGACAGACCAGGGACAGTTTTTTCATTGGTTCGATCATAATGGATCCCGACTCGAAATGGGGTGGCGAATGTCTCAGTTGGCGACGGTGCGTGCAGCGCACTTGCCCTTGGCGATTTTGGCGCGACCCACTGCGGTGGTTTGCTGATCATCCAGGCAGATCCTGATTTTTCTTATATTTTCGATAGCCTCAGGAATCTTGACTTTTTCGAAAAGGTTGACACGCTGGGAGGTCGCTCGCAACTCCTTTTCCAGCGCGTCACGCTGTTCCTCCAGCAGTTGCCGTTTCAGGTGCAACACCGTCAGCTGTTTTACCGCCTTGAGCAGTGCTTCCTGCCACTGCGGAGCGAGGAACAGGTCGCACTCCGTCTCGTCCATGATCAGTTCTTCAAAAACGGTGATATTGATCCCGGCGATGTTTCTGGAAGAGGTGCGCCACTGATCGACATCGAACAGGTCGGCCAGCTGATCCGCCGAAGCGGCCGCGAGCAGTTCCGCCCACTGACCAACCCCCTCCTCGACAGACGCCGATTCCAGGTCCAGACGCTGCATGATCATTTGCACTTCCCGCACCTCCATTTGCAGCTGCTGTTTTTTCAGCTGCAGGGTCGGCAGATAGCGCCGGTAGCGCTGCAGGGCCTCACGCTGGGATTTCAGTTCCGTTTTGGTCAGTTTGATCTTGGCCATGCGATCACCCTTTATCCGCGGCCCGTCCGCCAGTCCGTTTCGGCCAGAAGGTCGATACAAGCTCGGATTTGATATCGGTCTCCGCGGGATCGAAACAGGCCGCCAGGATTTCCCATCCCGTATCGAGAGCCTGTTCCAGCGGAATGTTTACCGCCAGATCCATCATGCGGCTTTCGAACAGCTTCCCATACTTCAGCAGTTTGCTGTCCCATTCCGACATGCGGAAGCCCATGGCCTGCTTCTCCTGGGTTTCGCGGCAGTCGGCATACAGGCGGATCATGGTGTCCATCAGGGCGCGATGGTCGGCGCGAGTCGCACCGTTGACCTGCTGTTTGAGTCGGCTGAGGGAACCGAAGGGTTCAATACGCCCGTTTTTCAGATAAAACTGCCCCTCCGTGATGTAGCCGGTGTTGTCCGGCACCGGGTGGGTGACATCGTCGCCGGGCATGGTGGTTACGGCCAGTACGGTAACCGAACCGGCGCCGTCAAAATCGACGGCTTTTTCATAACGCGAAGCCAACTGGCTGTACAGATCACCGGGATAGCCTCGGTTGGCGGGAATCTGCTCCATGGTAATCGAGATTTCCTTCATGGCGTCGCAGAAATTGGTCATGTCGGTCAACAGCACCAGCACCCGTTTGTTTTCGTTGACGGCGAAATGCTCGGCGACGGCCAGGGTCATATCCGGCACCAGCATGCACTCCACGATAGGGTCGGAGGCGGTGTGGATAAACAGCACCGATCGGGACAGGGCGCCGTGTTCTTCCAGGGTATGGCGTAAAAACAGGTAGTCATCGTGCTTGAGACCCATGCCGCCAACCAGTATGATATCCACCTCGGCCTGCATGGCGATGCGCGCCAGAAGCGCATTGTAAGGCTCGCCGGCAGACGAAAAAATCGGCAGTTTCTGGCTTTCTACCAGAGTATTGAAAACATCGATCATCGGCAGGCCGGTACGGATCATGTTTTTCGGCACGATGCGTTTGGACGGATTGACCGAAGGGCCGCCGATCTCGATTTCGTTGTCCTGCAGGGGCGGACGGTTGTCACGCGGCAGTCCCGAGCCGTTGAACACCCGACCGAGCAGGCCATTGGAGGCGGAGACGCGCATCGACCGGCCAAGAAACCGTACCAGACTGTCGGTGGTAATGCCGCGGCTGCCGGCGAAAACCTGCAGCGACACCATGTCGCCCTCCAGCCGGATGACCTGACCAAGCGAGCTGCCGCCCGGACTGACGACTTCCGCCAGAGAACCATAGGCTACATTGGGAGCCTTTACGGTGATGACGTTGCCGCTGATGTTGACGATATGCTGGTAGAGCTTTTTCATGCGGTCCTCTTTTCCTCCAGGAAGGCATCGATGTTCTTCTCGCCCTCTTTGAAAGCCTTGCCCCCCCAGGGCGTGTAGTTCCAGTCGATAAAACGCTGCCGCAGGTTCATAAAAAAGGTGCGCGCCTCAGCGTGGCTGGCAAAAGGAAATTCCCTTTCAAGGACGGCCAGGACTTTTTTGAAGACATAGCTCTGCCGCTCGGCCGAGCAGGCGGCGTCGACATCGTCAAAGGAGTTCTGCTGCAGATAGACCGCATCGAGAAATTCGCTTTTCAGGTACACGGTGAAGTCTTCCACCGGAGTACCTTCCTCCCCTACGACCTTCATCATCTGGTGGATTTCATTCCCCTGACGCAAAATATCCCGGGCGCGCCCGACTGTTTCGTGATGTACCACGGATTTGTACTGGCTCCAGCTGTCCAGGGGATGGATGGCGGGATAACGGCGGGCGTTGGCGCGGTCGCGCGACAGGCCCAGAAACCCGCCAACCACTTTCAGGGTGCCCTGGGTCACCGGCTCTTCGAAGTTGCCCCCCGCCGGGCTGACAGCCCCGCCGATGGTGACCGAACCGACGCTGCCGTCGTTCAGCTCCACCAGCCCGGAACGTTCGTAGAACTGCGCAATGCGCGTTTCGAGATAGGCGGGAAATGCTTCCTCGCCGGGGATTTCCTCCAGCCGGCCGCTCATTTCCCGCAGTGCCTGTGCCCAGCGCGACGTGGAGTCCGCCAGCAGCAACACATGCAGCCCCATCTGGCGGTAATACTCCGCCAGGGTAACCGATGTGTAAATGGAGGTTTCGCGGGCGGCCACAGGCATGGAACTGGTGTTGCAGATGATGATGGTGCGGTCGATCAGACTGCGGCCGGTGCGGGGATCCTCGAGTTCCGGAAACTCGGTCAGAATCTCGACCACCTCGCCGGCACGCTCGCCGCAGGCGGCCACGATCACCACATCGACTTCGGAGTGGCGGGACAAGGCATGCTGCAGAACGGTCTTGCCGGCACCGAACGGGCCGGGGATGCAGAAGGTGCCCCCTTTGGCAACCGGAAAAAAGGTGTCGATGGCGCGGGTCTGGGTCACCAGCGGCTCTGTGGGCAGCAGTTTCTGACGATAGGCCGCAATGGGAATCTTCACCGGCCAGGCCTGCACCATGGTGATTTCCCGCTCCTCGCGACCGTTGCTGGCACGCGCCACCGGGGCATCGACCGCCAGATAGCCGGATGGCGCCACCCAGGTCAACTGCCAGGTGCCGGTCCAGCCGAAAGGCACCATGATGCGGTGCAGGATCGGTCCTTCCGGAACCGTTCCTACCGCATCCCCGGCCCTGACCGTATGACCTGCTTCGACCCCGGGGGTAAACGGCCACTGGTGCTCGTGATCCAGCGGCTCCAGATAGAGACCGCGCTGCAGAAAAAATCCGGAGACTTCCGCCAGCTGCGGCAGAGGATTCTGCAGGCCGTCAAAAACGCGGGTCAACAGTCCGGGACCGAGTTGCACGGAAAGCAGCTCGCCGGAAAAAGTCACCGCATCGCCAACGGTGATCCCTCGGGTGTCCTCAAAAATCTGCACGTCGGCTTCCTGGCCGCGCACACGGATGACCTCGCCCTTGAGGCGGTCTTTTCCGACCAACACGTAAGCGACTTCGTTTTGCATGACCGTAGTGTCAAAGCGCACGCTGGCAAGGTTGCCGTTGACACCGACAACACGACCGGTTTTACGATCCCCGGTCGCGATTTTTTCATGGGTTGTTTGCGTAGTCATAGAGTGTCCTGTTGGTTCGTCTCCATAGCCGTGCGCTTTGCGCGTGCCTGGGTTATCGCCTTGTCGACCAGGGCATCGAGTGTTTTCAGACCTTTATCCACCGCATGGCGCTGCCATTTTTCCACAAGCAGCAAACGCACCCGGTAGACGATCAAAGCATCGGCCGTGAACTCGCGACCCAGCAACACTTCATCGAGCATCTGCCAGCGCAGCAGATCGAGACGACGTTCGCGTTCAAGGGGACTGTCGGCTACAAGGGCCTCCTTGATCTGGTGATCGAGTCCCGGAAAAACCTCCTTGCAGGGCCGCAGCCAGCGAGCGGTTTCGACGGAATCCGCCGTCCTGTGGCGCAGCAGATAGTTGCGGATGTAGGTTTCCCGCTCATTCCAGAAGCGCTCCGCGGCCCAGCTGCAACGCCCGGAGGGCAACAGGTCGAGTCCGCCGAGGTCTTCCGCGAGTTTCCTTCCCGCATGCTCGGCAACCATTTGCACAAACCGTGCTGAAGAAAAAGGCGCCGGCGCGTCGAAACGCAGCATGGGCAAAGAGGTGATGAGATAGTAGTATTGCGTCGCCATGGAATTGGCCCCTAGTCGCGTATCAGGGCGTTGAGCTGCGGTTGCAGCAGTGTGCCAAGAGCCTCCGCCAGCGCTTCGTCACTGAAATCGAAAGTCACCTGGTGATCCTGGATATGCAGCTTGAATCCCTGCGACAAGGAAGGCAGAGGCTGGATGTCGATGTTTCCCTGAAAACTTTCAGCGACCGCCGCTCGCAAGGTTTTTTCCAGGGTCTCGATCTGCCCGGGCGGCACAAGGGCATTGATATCGGCCACATTGCCGTTTGTTTTGACATACTCCCGGATCAGATCGCTTAAAATTTCGGCAGTTTTCTCCGTATCGAGAACCTGACCGACGAACGTCCTGACGACCGTCTGCATCCGCTCCTGCATCTGCTGGCGCAGCCCCAGAAGCACATCGCGAGCCGCCTGCTTGAGGGTGGTCCTGCCGTGAGAGACCATCAGGCTCGCGTCTTTTTCGGCCTGCGCAAGGATTTTCTCCGCCTTCAATTCCGCATGTTTTACGGTATGCTCGGCCCTGGCACGGGCTTCGGCCAGAATCTTTTCCGCCTCCTGCTCGGCCTGGCGGATGCCCTGATCATGGATACGGGACAAAAAAGCGTCGAGTTCTTCGGCCATGGTGTAACTCCTAACGTCAAAATATCGCTATGGGAAAAGCGGGATAATCGTCAATTTTCAAGATGGATGCACGGGCAGACATTTCTGCATGGATCGTTCCATTTTATCCAGCCACCATCGGGACAGGCATGCCTGCTGCCATGAAGCATTCTCAATGGATTTGCCCCCGCGCATACATTCATTTATGTATGTATGACAATGGAGCGAACTTAACAGTTTTCGGCCGGGGAAGCAAACCTTTTCGGCCTGCGCAAGGGCATGCGGAGACAGGGACACGACGTTTCCGCAAAAAAAGATGAAAGCGGTTGAATACCCGTCAAAAAGTGCATCAGGCAAGTCCTGGTGTCTTTCAGGTGCGAAGGCATGCATGACATGTCGCGGCGCAGTGGTTTTTGCGCCAGCATCAATCCCGCAACGGCTGGGCACCGTCGCGCAGAGACACGGGGATATCCTCCATCCGATCGGCAAAATGCAGCTCTCCGTCGGCATCAACGTAAAGGTAACGTCGGGTTTTTACCTGGTAATCAGCTGCACCGGGCGTCGACCGTGGATGCAGGGGCGGTGTTTGAGACGTATTGGTGGAACTTTTGCCCGCAGGCTCTTCGGCAGAAGCGCCCCCCCCTTGGGAATCGGCCTCTTCAATAATCGATTCAATGGTCAGAGGCCGTTGCGGGCGCGCCCCAGACAGGCGGCTGCGAAACTCGCGATAACCGTCCTGCAATTCCCGCAGCAACGGCGATGACAGCCGCAGACGCAGCGCCAGCTGATCCACAACCAGCAGCAACGCCAAAAAACACAGGACCCAGCACAAGACCCCCGAAAACGAATATGATTTTTTGGACTTGCTTCTGGTTTTACCTTTTCGTGCCATGGAAACCTGCCCAATAATTGCAAAAAGCCAAAAGGCCGACAACGACATTCAAAGCGGTCATCTTAGCGCCGCATCCGGGAGAAGGCAAGAGGATCAGAGGTGCAAAAATGACAGAAAGTTCATTACGCCACCACGCTGCGTGATGAAAGGCGAAGCGTTTCCCTTTTTTGCAGCAGCGTGCTATATAGGGATGGCCGCATGCTGGAGAATCTTTGTGCCGAAATGCCTGAAAGCAGTCCCATGGACCGGAAAAGTCCACGCAAGGAGTTAAACGATGCAGGATACCCTTTATGATGTGTTGATTATCGGAGGCGGTCCGGCCGGTCTTACCGCAGGCCTGTATGCCTCCCGTGCCGACCTGAAAACAGTATTGATCGAAAGCATGATGGTCGGCGGACAGGTCATTACGACCACCAAGATTGAGAACTATCCCGGATTTCCCGGCGGTGTTGACGGCCCTGAACTGATGCAGCGATTTCATGAACACTGCCAGGAATTCGGCTTGCACATCGTGCAGGGACAGGCGCAGGCGCTGCGTGACAGGGGGGCAAGCAAGGAAGTAACGGTCGATGACAAAATCCTGCAGGCGCGTGCCGTGATTGTGGCCACCGGCGCCGAACCGCGCAAGCTCGGAATCCCCGGAGAAAACGAACTGGTCGGACGAGGCGTGTCCTATTGTGCCACCTGCGACGGCGCATTTTTCCGCAATGTGCCGGTAGCGGTGATCGGTGGCGGTGATACTGCCGCGGAGGAAGCCCTGTTTTTAAGCCGCTTCGCTTCCAGAGTCTATCTTGTCCACCGCCGCGATGCCCTGCGGGCGACCCGCATCCTGCAGGAGCGCATCTTTGCCAACGACAAGATCGAAGTTGTCTGGGACAGCCTCCCGGTGCAGGTTCTGAGCAACGACCGCGGTGTTTCCGGACTGGAAATCCGCAACAAAAATTCAGGCGAGACCCGCACGCTGGATCTCGAAGGGGTGTTTTTCGCCATCGGGGTGATCCCCAAGGCCCATTTCCTCGCCGATGTCCTTGAACTTAACAAGGACGGTTACATCATGACCGATGCGAACTGTGGCACCTCCATGCCCGGCGTCTTCGCCGCCGGAGATGTACGCAACAAGATGCTCAAGCAGATCGCAACCGCTGTCGGAGACGGAGCGGTGGCCGCCATTGCCGCGGAAAAATTTCTCGACGAACAGAAAAAATAACCGCCTGAGTGCGCGGCAGGGTAGTTAGGTTGTACTTGCCGGTTGCGGTCGGGGTCCGACTAAAACAACCGTTCAAGGAGTAACCATGCTTGCCAAGATTCTGTCCGGCGCCCTGCTCGGCATCGACGCCTATCCGGTCGAGGTGGAAGTCGATATCAGCCAGGGGTTGCCGCAATTCGCCACCGTCGGCCTGCCCGAGGGAGCCGTCAAGGAGAGCAAAGACCGGGTCAAATCGGCTATCAAGAATTCCGGCTACGAATTTCCGGTACGCCGCATCACCATCAATCTGGCCCCGGCCGGTATCAAGAAGGACGGGGCGGCCTTCGATCTGCCCATGGCCATCGGCATCCTCACCGCTACCGGGGTGATCCGGGAGCGTCGGGAGGCACCACTGGCATTCCTTGGTGAATTGTCCCTTGACGGGCGCATAAAACCGGTGCGTGGCGCCCTGCCGGTGGCGGTGGCGGCGCGGCAATGGTCCGTCTCCGGGCTGGTGCTGCCGGAAGAAAACGCCCGCGAAGGCGCCATCGTCGATGGCGTGCCGATATACGGGGTGCGCGACCTGGGTCAGCTGGTTGATTTTCTCAACGGAGCCCAACCCCTGGAGCCCTGCCAGGTCGATGTCGACGCCCTGTTCACCCGCGACAGTATGCCGGATGTCGATTTCGCTGAAGTGCGCGGCCAGGAGCACGTTAAACGCGCCATGGAAGTGGCAGCGGCCGGACAGCACAATCTGCTGATGATGGGACCGCCTGGCAGCGGCAAAACCATGCTGGCGCGACGCCTGCCATCGATTCTTTCCACCCAGAGTTTTGACGAAGCCCTGGAAACCACCAAAATTCATTCGATCATGGGGCTGCTGCCGGGACAGGACGCGCTGGTCGCCTGCCGCCCCTTCCGCAGCCCTCACCATACCATTTCCGATGCCGGTCTGATCGGCGGCGGCACGGTGCCGCGACCGGGCGAGGTCTCGCTGGCCCACAACGGCGTGCTGTTTCTCGACGAACTGCTCGAATTCAAGAAAAACGTGCTGGAAATGCTGCGTCAGCCGCTGGAGGACGGCCAGGTCACCATCAGCCGCGCCGCCACCACCCTGACCTATCCGGCCCGCTTCATGCTGGTGGCAGCCACCAATCCCTGTCCCTGCGGCTATCTCGGCGACAGCCTGCAGTCATGCAGCTGCACACCGCAGATGATTCAGCGTTACCGTTCGCGCCTGTCCGGGCCGCTGCTCGACCGCATCGACCTGCACGTCGAAGTGCCGCGCATTCCTCACCGGGACTTGTCCAATCCCGCCGATGCGGAAAGCAGTGCCGCCATCCGTGCCCGCGTCGACGCCGCCCGCGAACTCCAGCGGCAGCGGTTCGCCGGATCGGACATTGTCTGCAACGCTCACATGACCAGCAGGCAACTGCGACGTTTCTGCCGTCTCGACGATCCGGGCCGACAGCTGATGGAGATGGTCACCGACCGGCTCGGCTACTCCGCCCGTACCTATACCCGCATTCTCAAGGTGGCCCGCACCATCGCCGATCTCGCCGGGCAGGAACAGATCCGCCGGGAGCATCTGGCCGAAGCGATCCAGTACCGCTCGCTGGACCGCAAAACCTTTTGATGCCTTTTTAAAGGGCCAAACCTCCGCGTGCCGGTTTTCCTTCAGCCCGCCGCTTCTTTTTAGACAAAAAACGCCCCTGCGCGTGCGCAGGGGCGTTTTTTGAAAATGACAGGCCACCGTTTACCGCTGACTGTCCCGGTAATACTCCTGATGCGGCTGTTTGTGGCGTTTGTCCCGCTGCTCGGGGGGGAGTTTCTTCTGTTCCCGCCACTGTTTTCGAAGTTCCTGCTGTTTTTCGGGTGGCAACTGACGATAGCGTTGATAGCGCTGTTTGATTTCCTGTCGTTTATCTTCCGGAAGTCTCTGCCAGCGCTCCATGCGTTGCTTGAGACGCTCGCGCTCGGCGGGGGGGAGGTCCTGATACTGGTCGTACCTCTGCCGCAGGCGCTGCTGCTCATCCGGCGCCATTTCCTTGTATTGGCGATAGCGGCCCTTCAACTGCCGGCGCTGCTCCGGGGTCAGATCCTCCCAACGCCTGCCGTCGTCAGCCACCAGAAAGGCCGACGGCGCATCCTGAGGCCAGGCTTGCCGTGCCCAGACCTTGCTGATGGGGGCCATTAGCAATCCTGCCACAAGCAGGATATAGCACCATGTGTTTTTCATTCCATGCCTTGTCATTATGCCACCACCCGGCTTCCATGCTGAAACAGCTGTTTCCCGCACTGTCGATCCGAAGCCCCGCGTCTGGTCATCAGCGCTGGCGGACCGCCATTACCCTATACGATCGAAGTCCTGAAGCAGATCGAGATTTTCCAGCAGATCCAGGTTCTGCAACAGCTCCA